>JBAVUZ010000639.1:0-10013 GCA_049697035.1 Candidatus Angelobacter sp.
GCCGTAAAGCGTGACAATGCCGAGATCATGGCGGCGCACGCCGAGCATGTTCCGGTGATCCAGCGCGCGGAGATGCTCGCTGAGTTGATGCGGCTGAAATACGGAATCGCCATCGCCGGGATGCATGGCAAGACCACCACCACCAGCATGGTTGCGGCGGTGTTGGCGGCAGGCGGGCTTGATCCCACGGTCGTCGTGGGCGGACGCGTGGATGCCATGGGATCGAACGCGCGGCTGGGCAAGTCACAATATCTGGTGGCGGAAGCCGATGAGAGCGACCGCTCGTTTCTTAAGCTCTCGCCCATTCTGGCCGTGGTGACCAATATCGATCGCGAGCATATGGATTGCTATCGCGACATGGCGGACGTGGAGCAGGCGTTTCTGGATTTTATTGATCGCGTGCCTTTTTACGGCATGGCTGTGCTTTGTCATGACGACGAGCGGCTGCGCAACATGCTGCCGCGACTGGCCCGCCGCGCAACAACCTACGGCGTGCATGAAGACGCGGATTTCCGAGTGGGCGGCGCGCGGGCAAAATGCGCCGGCAACAAACACTATGCGAACTTCTCAGTGGAATATCGTGGCAAGTCGTTGGGTGATTTCCATTTGCGCGTTCCCGGCAACCATAATGTGCTGAACGCGACGGCCGCCGTGGCTGTAGGCGTGGGCTTGGATATTGAGCCGGACCGCATTCGTGAAGCGCTGGAAAACTTTCGCGGCGTGGATCGCCGCTTTCAGCTTCGCGGACGCGCTGCCGACGTGAGCGTGATTGACGATTACGGCCACCACCCCACAGAGATCCGGGCTACGCTGGCGGCGGCGCGCCACTGCGGATTCAAGCGCGTGCATGTGATCTTTCAGCCGCACCGCTTTACCCGCACGCGTGACCTTCTGGAACAATTCGGCGCGGCATTCAATGATGCGGATACCGTTTCCGTGCTCGATATCTACGCCGCCAGTGAAGCGCCGATTCCTGGCATCACCGGCGAGCGCCTGGCCCAGGCTATTCAGTTATTTGGCGATCAAAGGGGCACAGCCAACTATATTCCGTCATTCGACGAAGCGGCGCGGCAAGTCTCCGCGATGGCTGAGCCCGGCGATATGGTGCTCACTCTCGGCGCGGGCAGCGTGTCCCAGCTGGGGCCGATGGTGCTGGAGCAGTTGAGGAAAAAGCAGGCGGAGATGAAAGAAGCAGCCAGTTACTAGCCCGTCCGCTAGTTCTTAAACTCGATCCAACTTTTAAATAAAATCTATTCGGGAACAAAATAGAACGCCACCGCCACAATGGCATAGACGGCCAGGAGCTGCGCGCCTTCAAACCAGTTGGTCTCGCCGTCGGATGAAATCATGTCAACGATCACAACTGAGAGAACGATAGCGGCAATTTCAAAGCCGTTGAACACCAGAGTCATGGGATGCCCGATGGCGACAGAGAGAAAAACCAGGACAGGCGCGACGAACAGCGCGATTTGAGTGCTCGCGCCTGTGGCAATGGACATCGAAACGTCCATACGGTTGCGGCGCGCCATGATGATGGCGGTGGAATTTTCCGCGGCATTGCCCACCAACGCCACCACAATCACTCCGACAAAAAGTTCTGTCATGCCCAGCGCCTTGGTAACTGGAGCGATCTGCCCGACTAGAATTTCGCTCATCCCGGTGATCAAGACAGTAGCGAGACCGAGCGAAACGATGGCTTGAACTCGAGATGTCCTGGGAGCGCCTTCTTCTTCCGGATGCTGTGCGGCAAAAGACGCGCGGTGCGTGCGAAAAACAAAAAGCAGGTTCAGCAGGTACAGCGCTATAAGGACGCCACTGGTCCATAGGCTCAGATGTTGAAGGTTGACGTCGTGATGCTGAAGCGTCCCAAACAGAGTCAGGTTGAAGACCGCCGGCATCACCAGCGCGGCCACGGCAATCATCAGCGTGGTGCTGTTCATGGAAGATGTGGCGCGGGGAAAACGCTGCACCGGATTGCGAAGACCGCCGGCCACCAGGCTAAGTCCCAGCACCAGAAGCAGGTTCCCGATGATGCTGCCGGAAAGCGAGGCTTTGACCACGTTGATGTGCCCGGCATGCAGCGCGAAGAAAGCGATGATCATTTCCGTGGCGTTTCCCATGGTCGCGCTCAGGATGCCGCCCGCGGCCGGCCCGCACTGTGAAGCCAGCGCGCCGGTTGATTCACCCAGCACGCTGGCCAGCGGAGCAATGGCAAGAGCTGAAGCAATAAAAATCAGCAGCGGCGAAACGCGCAGCAGGTCAAGGATGATGGCCGCGGGCACAAAGAGAAGCAGCAGGTTCAACCACCGATGCGATGTTTTCAGTGGAAACTTGCTCCACACTGTGCGAGGCGGCGCGGGACTTTTCTTGGGAGGGGCGGGCATCTGGAGGATTGTAAAAGATCAACAGAAAGACCGCCGAAAGCGTCGGGTTCTTGTGCTTAACAAAATAAATCCGCTGCTTAACTTTGTGCGTTTCTTCAAGCCGCTTCGCTATTTTGTTGCGTCCGCTTTCGCCGTGCGGTTATAAGACTAGAGACGGGCCACGCCAGTGGTTGCACACCGGCGCGCCCTGACCACAAATCACCTTCCGAAGAAAGGCAACTCATGGCTGCCCCTGATTTTAGCAGTGTCCCTAATTCCAGCGGTGTATCCAAGCCGCATGTTTACGATCTCCTCAACCGCCTCAACGCAGCATACGCCCGCGTTCATCGCAACATGGAAGCATTGAAGCAGGTCGGCATTTTCGATCCGCTCATGATGCAGTCCCTTAACCGCCAGTCTGAGAAGCTTCGAGCAGGCGTCAATTGCCATCTGCTTGGGGCCATGCGCCGTATTGAAGAACGCGACCGCGAGCGATACTCACAGCCACCCAATGAGGAAATACCAAGCCCCTAAAAAACGACCCGCCGCAAGGCGGGTTAGCTTTGCGCAAAAAAGCAAATCAGGAAGCTGCGGCGCGGCGCGTTAGGTGCGCTTTGCCGGCTTCTTTGCGAATGATCTCAACCCCGCGCTGGCGATCATAGGTAATGGTCATTTCGCCGGAGCATGGGCCGCACAGCCAGAAGTGCTCCACACGGTTGGAAGCTTTTGGCTTGGCGGCGTTCAGCACCTCAAATTGCGGTCGCGGCGATTCAACCATAAAGATCTTGCCTTCGCGCAAATAAACCAGCGGAGTAGAACAGGAAGGGTTAGCGCATTTTGCGAGCATAGTTTACTCCTTGATTATCGGCACACCCGGACGTTCGGGCAAAGTGGGGGTTCTTTGTCTTGAGAAATAGATGCCGCGTTTGGCTGGTTGGTTCGCTGAAAAAGTGTACTTTTTTGCACAGTCGCAAAAAATCGGAAAACAGTTAAATACCGTGCCCAGGTATGCAATTTTGCTTAGATTTCACGGCCCCTTGGCCCAAGGTTTCTTTACAAAATCAGGGTCTGTGGGCTTGCTTATGATGAAGAGACTACTTAGAATTTTATACTTCCGAACCATAAAACACAGAAAAGTGTTAAGGCAGGTCCGTCCGCAAAAGGGGACGGGACATATATGGGACCAACAGCTTCTCTGGGGAAAAGCATGCGCCGAGTATTAATTGTTGAAGACACGCCAGCCGATGTCCGGCAGTCCACGGCGGTTATAAAGAAGCTGGGCGCAGAGGATGTTATCGCGTTGAATAACATTGCCGCCGCAATTCTGTTTTTGCAGGACGTGGTGGAGGGGACCAAGCCGGCGCCGGACCTGATCCTGCTGGATCTTTCCTTCCCCAGAGAGAGTGGATTCGAAGTATTGCGGTATTGGAAGTCCACTGAAAAACTCCATAAGATCCACGTGGTTGTGTGGACGGTGATGGGAGACACGGAAAAGAAGTTATGCCAGTTTTTTGGGGTAGGGCACGTGATACCCAAGTGGGCAGGCCCCAAGGAGCTGGAAGCAGCCCTGAAGACTTTTGTGCAGGATTCCGATCCGGCGCAGACCTAAGCGTCAGACAGCATATCCGCTTCCATCTGCATCCAAATTAGCCGCTGCATTTTGGGGCGATCTTGCCGCGTGTGTGTTGTCCTGCCCATCTGAAAGTATTTCCAACACTTCTGTGACGGATTTGGTGAAAGCACCTCAAAAATATCTGGAGGACCTACCGATGAGCAAATTGCCCGAGATGATCAATAAGCATCACGAGGAGATACGCGCAGACTGGCTAAAGCAGATGAGCACCGCCGTGCGGCGCGGCGACCTGATGAGTAACGAGGAATTGGAATCGCAATCGCGCGAACTCATGGATGCGATTGCCGCCGGCGCCAGGTCAGGCGACGTAACCAATCTCGATGGGCCCGCCTGGGGCCAGGCGCGGGACACGTTGGGCGCAATCTCCACATCGCGGGCCAAACAGGGTTTCAGCACCAGTGAAACCGCCACTTTTGTGCTTTCACTCAAGCAGCCGATTTTCAATGCGGTGCGCCGGGAGAATGCGTCCGATCCCACCGCGCTTTTTGATGACATCTGGAGATCGACCCAACTGATCGACAAGCTGGCATTGATCACGGCCGATGCGTTCCAGGCTACACGCGAAAAATTCATTGCACGGCAGCAAGAAGAGCTGATGGAGTTGTCCACCCCGGTGGTCAAGCTGTGGGATGGAATCCTGGCGCTGCCGATCATCGGCACACTGGACAGCGCGCGCACGCAGGTGGTGATGGAGTCATTGCTGCAAGCGGTGGTGCAGACGAACTCTCGCGTCGCCATCATTGATATTACGGGTGTTCCCACAGTGGACACACTGGTGGCGCAGCATTTGTTGAAAACGATTACAGCCGCGCGGCTGATGGGCGCGGACTGCATCATCAGCGGCGTGCGCCCGCAGATTGCGCAGACCATTGTTCATCTTGGCATTGACCTGGCCGGCGTGATTACCAAAGCAAAGCTCTCAGACGCATTCGCGCTGGCCCTGCAGCGCACGGGCCAGGTGGTGAGAAAAATCAACGGCGACGCCAGCCACAAGAAAACGCTTCTCAGGCGGGAGGAGTAAATGGAACGTATTCCTATCCTGCGCATGGGGCAATTCCTGCTGGTCACCATCCAGGTGGACATGCATGACCGGCTGGCGGTGCAGCTTCAGGACGACCTGACAGAAAAAATCTCCGAATGCAGCTCCCGCGGGGTCTTGATTGATATTTCAACGCTGGAGATCGTGGATTCATTCATCGGCAGGATGCTGGCCAATATTGCAGCCATGGCGCGGGTGCTGGACGCAGAAACCGTGGTCGTGGGAATGCAACCGGCCGTGGCCATTACGCTGGTTGAGCTTGGCATGTCACTGAGCGGAGTGCGTACCGCGCTGAATGTGGAAACGGGGATGGAACTGCTGTACGAACTGCGCGGAGATTTCCATTCGGAGATGGGTGGATGAAATCTGCAAAGCAGGAAACCGTGCCAATTGCCACTTCCAGTGACGTAGTGATGGCAAGACAGAAGGTGCGGCAATGGGCCATTGAAATGAAGTTCACGCTGGTGGACCAGACCAAACTGGTGACTGCGGCGAGTGAACTGGCCCGCAACGCCCTGGAGCACGGCAAGGGCGGCCACATGATGATTGAGCAGGTAGAGAACTCCATCAAGAGCGGATTGAAATTGGTATTTGAAGACCGCGGGCCGGGTATAAACGACGTGGATGCCGCTTTGCGCGATGGTTTTACCACGGGTGGCGGCATGGGACTGGGACTGGGCGGGAGCAAGCGCCTCGTCAACGACTTTCAAATTGAATCAGAACCGGGTAAAGGGACGCGCGTTACCGTGGTCCGCTGGAAATAATGTTTCTCTCGCGAATGGTCTCGTTGTCCGATTTCAGTTCCACGGCTGAAGCCCGCCGGGCGGGCGCGCGCATGGCCGCTTCACTGGGCTTGAATGAAAAAAAATCCGGCGAGACGGCAATCGTAATCACTGAAGCCGCCCGTAATGCCGTGGTGTATGGCGGCGGAGGGCAGCTGGTGCTCTCCGGAATTAAATCCAAGCACGAAACACGAATGGAAATCCTGGCGCTGGACCGCGGGCCGGGCATTGCCGATCTCTCGCGCGCCTTGCAGGATGGATACTCCACCGGAGGAACTCCAGGAACCGGGTTAGGCGCCATCAAGCGCATGGCGGAGGTCTTTGATGTTTTCAGCAACGCCAAAGGCACCGCGATATTCGCCCGCATTGAGCAGCCGGAATCGGAGCTGCGCTTGCGCAAATCGTCAGTGGAGCTTGCGGGGCTGGTTTCCCCAATAGCGGGAGAAACGGCTTCTGGCGACAATCTGGCCTGGGAGATGAACGGCGATCGGTGCATCGTAATGGTGGCCGATGGCCTGGGCCATGGCCCACAAGCAGCGGAGGCAGCGGATGAGGCGGTGCGGGTGTTTCGCGCCCACAGCAGTGAATCGCCGGCAAGTTTGATCTCCCGCGTGCATGATGCGGTGAAAAAAACCCGCGGCGCGGCGGCGGCCATAGCAGAAGTGCGCCCCCTGGCCGGAACATTGACCTACGCTGGAGTAGGCAACATCTCAGGGAGCATCCTAAGTAGTACGCTGAGCCGAAGCCTGGTTTCGCACAACGGCACTTTGGGACATGTGATGGCGAGGGTGCAGGAGTTCAAAGTTGAATGGCCCAAAGATGGGGTACTGGTGATGCATTCTGACGGATTGCAGTCACGCTGGGACCTCTCGCGTTATCCCGGCCTGCTGGCGCGGCAACCGGCTTTGATTGCAGGCGTACTGTTACGCGATTTTCGCCGGGAACGCGATGACGCCAGCGTGCTGGTGCTGAAGGGAGCGTCGACAATCTAGTCCGATCCAGTGGACAAGTCCAGTGAACCAGATGAGCAACCGGCTTTCGACGATCACATTACGGAATGAACGCGACGTGGTGCAGGCGCGCCAGCGAGCGCGTGAGATCGCCGCGCTGCTGGGATTCGATAACCAGGAGCAAATCCGGCTGGCCACCGCAACTTCAGAGATGGCGCGGAACGCCTACCGCTACGCTCGCGGAGGAAAAGTAAGCTTTGATGTGGAGATTGGACGGACACAGATTCTGGACATCACGGTTTCTGATACCGGCCCGGGCATCGACAATCTGAATGAAATTTTTGAAGGCCGTTACCGCTCCAGTACCGGAATGGGTTTGGGAATAGTGGGCACCAAACGGCTCATGGATAATTTTGAGATCACCAGCAGCCCTGCCGGGACACTGGTGAAGATGGGCAAAGACCTGCCCTTTGCCGCTCCGGTGCTTACGCCTGCGCGGTTGAAGGACGTAAGCGACAAAATCAGCAGCAAGACGCCGGAGAGCCCATACGAGGAAATCGACCGGCAAAATCGCGAGTTGCTGAAGACCTTGCAGGAACTGCGTGCCCGGCAGGAAGAGCTGGCGCTGCTGAATCGCGAATTGGAAGACACAAACCGCGGCGTGGTTGCGCTCTATGCGGAACTGGACGAGCGCGCAGATTACCTGCGGCGCGCTTCAGACCTGAAGACCAGTTTTCTCTCCAACATATCGCATGAATTTCGCACGCCGCTGAACTCCATTATGTCTCTGGCGCGGATACTGCTGGACCGTCTTGACGGGGACCTGACAGGCGACCAGGAAACGCAGGTAGGATTCATTCTGGAGTCGGCAAAGACATTATCAGAAATGGTGAATGACCTGCTCGATCTGGCCAAGGTGGAAGCAGGCAAAGTCCGGATCAGGGTGAAGACGTTTGAAGTGATGGAATTGTTCAGCGCGTTGAAGGGCATGCTGAAGCCGTTGCTGGCGGACAATAGTTCCGTGGACCTGGTTTTTAGCGAAGGCGCTAATCTGCCGCCCATGCGGACAGATGAAGGCAAGGTCTCACAAATATTGAGAAACTTTATTTCCAACGCCATTAAATTTACGCCGCAGGGTGAGATAAAGATTTGCGCCGAGCTGCGCGGCAGCGGATCGGTATTGTTTGAGGTGACGGACACGGGAATCGGCATTCCGCCGGAACATCTGGAGACGGTGTTTCAAGAATTTTCCCAGATAGAAAATCCGTTACAGGAGCGCTATCGCGGCACCGGCCTGGGCCTGCCTCTGTGCAGGAAGATGGCGCTGTTGCTGGGCGGCAAAGTATGGGTAAAGAGCGAACTAGGCCGCGGATCGAGCTTTTTTGTGGAACTGCCCATTGTTTATAAAGGCGAAGCCGATGTGGCCGGATCGCGTGAAGAAATGCCTGCGCCGGAATTTTCACGGCCCACTGTTTTATTGATCGCGCCGGAAGCGCAGACATTCTCATTGATTGATCCGGCTTTTAAGACATCGGAATTTCAGCTTATCCACGTGGAAAGCCTGGAGCGAGCAGAGACGTGGTTGCAGCGCCACCAGCCGCGCGCCGTGGTGCTTGATATCGAAGGGCTTGGAAATCCGGGATGGGATTTCCTGCGATTTTTCCCCAAGCCAGAGGATGTGAACGAACAGATTCCGGTCATCGCCATTACGGCGCCGCGGGATTCTACGCAAGCGTTGGATACCGGCGCGGCGCTGGCCATCAGCAAACCACTGGAAGCGGCGAGCTTATTACAAGATGTGCGTCGCGTTACGCGGCAGGAAAAACCCAAAAAGCTTCTGCTGGTGGACGACAACGATTTGTCATTGTATATTTTGCGCGAACTGCTGGACCGTCCGTGGCTCAACCTGATGGAAGCGCATAACGGGCAGGAAGCGCTGGATATGATTGATCGCGAGCAGCCGGATGCCGTGATTCTTGACCTGGTAATGCCCGGGATGGGTGGATTTGAAGTCCTGCAGAAGCTGCGAGACCAGGAACAGACACGCCGGCTGCCGGTGATTGTGTATACGTCAAAGATGCTGACTGGAGAAGAGAAGAAGCGTTTGACCGATCTGGCCGCTGGATTGATTGCCAAGAGTGACGTAACGACCTCGCTTTCTCCTGAATCGCTGTTAAGCTCACTTGCCAGGATGGACATTGCCGGGCCGGAGGGAAAATAATCCAGAGATGACAGAGCGCCAGACATCACGGATACTGCTGGTCGATGATATGGAGCAGAACCGGTACGTGCTTTCGCGAATCCTGGCGCGCGCGGGCCTTGAAGTGGAGCAGTGCACCACCGGCAAAGAAGCGCTGGAGCGCGTTAAATCCTGTCCTGACCTGGTGATTCTGGATGTGAAGCTGCCAGATCTTTCCGGCTATGAAGTGTGCCGTCGAATCAAGGCTGATCCAGTCACGCGCTCCGTGCCGGTGCTGCAAATTTCCGCTTCGTTCGTGAGCAATGAAAGCAAGGTCCAGGCGCTTGAGGGCGGCGCGGACGGATATCTTACGCATCCGATTGACGCCACGGTGCTGGTGGCGACGGTCAAGTCTCTTCTGCGGCTTAAGCAGGCGGAATTGATCTCGCGGCAGTCGGCGCAGCAGTGGCAATCCACAGTGGACGCGCTGCCTGAATATCTGGTGCTGCTGGATACGGAAAACAAGGTTGTGCGCTGCAATCGGGCGTTTGTGGAGCTGAGCGGAAAAACTTTCAGCGACGTGATTGGGCACGATGGGGTCGCGATCCTGAATCAGCTGCTGGGCAGCGCGGATTTTCTCACGCATACTGAAACCTCGCGTTACGTTGCCGAGCAGCAGCACGGGCAACACTGGTTTCTGGTAACAGCCGACGCCGTGATAACCGGCGAACAGCGCTTCGGCTCCATTGTGGTGCTCACCAATATTACCGAGCGCAAACTGGCGGAAGAAACTTTGCGCCACACGGAAAAACTGGCGGCAACTGGACGACTGGCGCAGACCATCGCGCATGAAATCAATAACCCACTGGAAGCGTTGACCAACCTGATTTATCTTTCCACGCATACGGCTGACCAGGAACAAGTCCAGGATTTTCTGAAACAGGCGACCAGAGAGCTGGAGCGCGTTGCCAAAATCACGAAACAGATCCTCTCTTTCCATCGTGAAACCAAGATTGCCGTGGAGCTGGACTTTCAGGACATGGTGCAATCTGTGCTGGCGTTGTACG
>JBAVUZ010000640.1:0-2979 GCA_049697035.1 Candidatus Angelobacter sp.
ACCGCGCGCGGGTCCTTGCCGTTGAAGCCGTGAAACGAGCCCAGCACGCCGCGGATGTCGCCCTCGACCTTGTCATATTCCATGCCATCGTAATCCAGCCATATACCATCAAGGTAGCGCGTGTCGCGGATATCGCCCATGGTGGAAAAGGGCATATACACGATTGCGTTTACATTGTCGTTCCCTTCTTCCTGCATCTTGGGCTCAAGCACCCCGATGACTTCAAAGCTGATTCCGGCAATGCGCACGCTTTCACCGAGCGCCGGTTCGCCGGAAAAAAGCTTGTCCTTGGCGTCTGATCCCAGCACAGCCACGCGGGAGCGCTGCATCTCGTCGGCGTCATTGTAGAACCGCCCTTCTTGCACCTTAAGCGCGCGCACCGGCACAATCGCTGGCGTAAATCCGCCTACGTTGAATTTCTGGGTCCGATTTTCGTGCTGGACGTTGGTGTCGAATGACGCTTCCGGCGTGATATGCCGTACCACCGGAATCTGCTCCTGCAAATGCTGCACATCGTCGATGGTGAAGCGCACTTGCACGCCCGCCTTGGCGCCACCGGCCTGCAAAGATGTCCGACCCGGAAAAACGCCCATCATCTGCATGCCGAAGTTGGAGAAGATCGCGGTAATCGCCCGCCCAAACCCTGCGCCGTATGCCAGCAGGATCACCACTGTGGCAATGCCCCACGCCATGCCCAGCATCGTCAGCGCCGTGCGCCGGCGATTGTGCTTGATGGACGAGTATGCCTGTCCCAGTAAATCGTGGACCATCTGACTATTCCCTTCTCAGCGCTTCCACCGGTTGCAGCAGTGAAGCTTTCCGCGCCGGATATAATCCCGCCACAATACCCGCAATCGATAAAGCCCCCACCGCCACCGCCGCCGATGCCGGCACAATATGCGGCAGGTCAAATCCCGGAGGTGTTGGCAGCTTGGCTAGGATGGCCATCACGCCCGCCGTAATCGCAATGCCTATGCCTCCGCTCAGCGCCGTAAGAAATGCGCCTTCCAGGAAAAACTGCATCAATATCCGCCGGTTCGTCGCGCCCAGCGCCTTCATCAAACCAATTTCCTGCGTGCGCTCGGTCACTGACACCAGCATGATGTTCACAATTCCAATCGCGCCCAGCACCAGCGTCACCATGCCAACGCCGCCCAGAAAAATGTCCATGCCGTCAAAAATCTTGCCCACCGTGTCTTGCGTCTGCACCGTGTCCCAGCCCTGGAAAGCGTCTTTGTTGCTGGCATCAAAGCCGTGATTGCGCGCAATGATCTTATGTACCTGCTCCACCGCGCCCGCATGCTTGTCTCGGCTTACGGGTTTCAAGATCAGGTTGCCGATGTCATCCGGCGTGTGCTCATTCTTCAATGGGAAATACTGGTGCATGGTGGTGAAAGGAATATAGACACGCACGTTGTTTAGGTTATTTTCCTGCCGCCCGATGTTGGCCAGCACGCCAACAACCTCAAAGCGGATCCCGTTCAGCAGAATCGTGCTGCCAATGGCAGGCCTGCCGGGAAACAAATTGCGCATCATCTGGAAGCCCAGCACGCATACCTGGCGCTTCTGCTCTTCGTCGCTCTCGTTCAGCCAGCGTCCCTCGCCCTGCGGCAAAAAACGGATGTGATTAAAATTCGGCTTGCTGCCACTCACGAACCCGCTGGCCGTAGCAAAATCGCTCACCGCGCGAATGTCGCTCCGGCCCACCACCGGCGCCACTTCGCCCACCAGCGTGGCTTCATTCTTAATGTCCAGGTAATCCTTGTAAGTCAGGTAATAACCGCGCTGGTCCTGTGTCTGTCCCGCCACCACCGGAATCTGCCCGCCCCAGACAAAGATGACGTCTTCGCCAATCGTCGCCATGTTCTTGCGCTGCCCGGAGCGAAAACCTTCACCCACGCCCACCAGAAACAGCAACGATCCCACGCCCCAGGCAATGCCGAACATGGTGAGAAATGAGCGTAGCTTGTGCGCCCACAAAATGCTCAGCACCTGCCCGATCGTGTCCAACGCCATTCTCATCTGCGCTCAGCTTCTTTCATCTCTCTCGATCGTTCTTGCGATTTTCAACGATCTCTGCCTTTTGAAAATTTGGGGGCAATCGTGGCAATTTTGGGCACTTTCGGCGATATTGGCAATCCTTCGATTGCTGCTTGGTAATACGGCGGGAAAGCCCCTGTGGTTCCAAGGTCTTAGACGGCCCAAAGAGCGAATTGTCTCATCCACGTGGCCAGGAAAAAGACAAGCAGACTTGACATCCCACCGCTTCAGCCTTATCCTCTGTAAAGCTAACTTGTCATGGAACAGTCGATCCAAAATCGCGTCAAGGAGCTACGGGCCGACCGCGGCTGGACACAACAGCAGCTCGCCGACGCTGTTGGCGTCTCGCGGCAGAGCATCAACTCCATTGAGCGCAACCGTTATGTGCCCAGCCTCTCGCTCGCACTCACCTTTGCCCGCGTTTTCGCCTGTTCTACTGACGACATTTTCACCTTGGAGAAGCCACAATGAAGGTCCTCGGCAGAGTAGTAGACGAGCGTTTTCTCGCGCATCGCCGCCAGTCCACCAGCATTGCCGGTATAGTCGGCGGGGTTCTGTCCATCTGCCTGTTCGAGTGGCGCTATTTCGTCAACCACATCTGGAGTTGGGACTTGCTTGCTGTTGGGCTTACGATTGTCGGCGTCAAGTTGGCCTTGATGGTCTTTTACTATCTGACCGACTGATTTTTCATGATGAACAATCGAATTTATTGACAAACGAACTTACAAATCTGAACTATGGAGAACAAAAAAATGAAACTTCCTCATCGATCGCAATTTAACTCTCTCTTTCGCACCGGCTTGGTATTTCTGATCTTTGCCAACGCTATCCGATTTCTTCTTCATCCCAGCGCCATGCTCCCGGAGTCTCTGGCCGACGGCCTCATCGGCTTCTTTTACGGTATTGCCCTCGCCCTGATACTGGGGGGCGCAGTACGGA
>JBAVUZ010000641.1:0-3022 GCA_049697035.1 Candidatus Angelobacter sp.
ATTGCGATGCCGCAGCGTAGTTCTCGCGCTGGTCCAGGAACGCCCCGGTCTTCTGGCCGCCCAGCGCGTCATAGTGAAACTTGACCCCGTTCATGGTGAAGACCGTGCTGCTCTTGTGGCCCTCAACCAACCCGGAATCCATCTCCGGTAGCTGCTCCAGTTCGCGAATGCGAGCATCGGCACGCTCCACAATGTTTTCTGCGCCTGTCGCCGCTTTCAGCCCTTCGATGATTGCCTGCTTTCGTTCCGAAGCAGCCCACGCCTGCGTGAGCACTTGAAGCGTAAAAACATCGTTATAGCGGTCGATAATCAGCCCCGGCAGGCGGTCTGCTTCACTGAAAACCAACCGGCAGGCATCGGAATTCTGCACAACTTTGGTTCGATACGCCACGGCTTCAGCCAGGCGCTGCCGCACCAGTTGCAGCAACTCTTCTTCTGATCGCAAAGCCTCTCTGCCCAGCATCCGCAGCTTGATCTGTGACGACGAGCTGTAAATCGCCGAGCCCAGAATCTTGTCTTTCGGGCCGATTACATGCACCATCGCGCCAGGCTTGGCGCCTGCGTCATTGAGCACGTCGGAGGCATAAACCCAAACATGGCCGTCACGCAACCGCTTGGCCGCGCGTTCATTCACAATAATTTTTCTCGCTAGACCGTTTGCCATCAGGCAATCAGCATATAGGAAGGAGCGTTACTGTGTGGGAGTGGATTCCTGCTCAGGCTGCTCGGCTTCGGTTTCGGCCCCCGCCACTTCTGCCGCTCTAGCTTTGGATTTCTTTTTTGCCGGTTCCGGAGCCGCCGGTTCGCTGGCTGGGTCAAAGTAGAGGATCCGTCCGCAGGAGTTGCAGGTAATGATCTGCTCGTTGGTGCGGACTTCCTGCCATGTCTGGGGACGAACCATGACAAAGCAGGCCATACATTTCTGGTCGCGGGCCTCCGCCAGGGCAGACTTGCGCTGCCGCATCACGCGGTCATAATGCGCCAAAGCGCTGTAATCCACGCCGGCGCGCAGCTCGTCGCGCTTTCCTTTCAGCCCGGCCAGAAGCTTTTCGTCTTCAGCCGTGCGGACGCGCGCTTCGGTTTTTTCTTTCTCCACGTCCGCGGCTTCAGTTTTTAGTTCGGCTTCAGCAACTTTGAGGGCCTTCTCTTCATTTTCCAGCCCGATCATCAGTTCCAGAATCTTGTCCTCGCAGCCGCTGATCTGTTTTTCCGCGAATTCCACTTCATGCATCAGTGCGCGGTATTCATCGTTGGTTTTTACGCTCGACGATTGGCTGCGGTACTTGGCAATTTTTTCCTGGAACGCCTTGATATCGGCTTCATTCTGGCGGCGGCTGGCTTCATTGCTCTTGACCCGGGCTTTGGCCTGCTCCACGGCGGCCTTATGCTCGGCCAGTTTCGCTTCAATGGCAGCAACCCGTCTGGGCAGGCTGGCCACTTCTTCGGTCAAGCGAAGGGCTTCCCGATCAATTTTTTCCAGTTCGATGAGTCTTTGCAGGTCTGCGTTCATGGGGGAAGGACTAGACCCAATTCTAACATGTGTAATTGGCCGTTCGGCACCACTTTTGCGCCTTTAACTAGGTTTTTCTACTGATTGCCGCGCTGGGATGGCATGCTTAGACTCAACTCATATGATCGTAGAAATCACCAGACTGCTGTTGGGCGTGGCCATCGCTGTCTTTCACCGCCCACTGGCCAACATGATCATGCAGCAGGAGCGCCAACTTGACGGCTTCTTCCGCAGCCGTGGCGTTGAACTGCCCGCGCCCCCCAGTGACGCGACTGCCCAGAACCTCTACTTCATCATCGGCATCTTCATCGCATTGATTGAATCCGGGCGCATCTGGTTCTCCATCAGCTAGTGCAAGACCGAAAATTCCTGCTCACCTAATCCCTGGGCAAGGGCGGAGTTGTGTCCGGTTTCCCTCTAAGAAAGAACCGCGCAATCAGCAACAAGGCAATCGCTCCCCAGCCGAGATATGGCGCCATGGCATGCCTATGTGGATCAGGAGAGGACCTCACTACGAAACCGGCCACCGCCATGCCAATCGCAATGACCAAAAGAACCCAATAACCTGCTGGTCTGTTTCCCATAGTGTCCTTTCTACGCTCCAATGCCAGAAAAGTTACGTTGCAATATCTCAATCGTCCCAGCGAGCAAAAACTGGGCCTTACTTTACGAAGTTGAGCTTACGCCGAAAGACTGGGCGAGTGGGCATGATCCGCAGTTAGAAAAAGCGGTGGCGCTGATTGACGTCCTCCGTTTACTTCTTTTTCTTTCCTCTACGTTTCAATGTGCCATTCTTTCTGCCTAGAGACTTGTTGGCGGATGATTTCAAGTTGCTTGCCCGTTCCAGCAACACTGCCACATGCGCGATGGCAGCATTGTCGGTACCCATGCCTTCCGGCGTCTTCGCCTTGATCCCGACCTGATCTGGTTTAACGCCCAGCAGTTCGGCCACGCGCGCCTGAATACGCTTTGCGTGAGGAACGATCTTGGGCTCAGCCAGAATCAACGTGGAATCGACATTGCTCACTTTGTATCCGGCCGTGCGCACCTGTTTCAACGCTTCTTCAAGAAAGATGACGGAGTTTGCGCCTTTCCATTTGGGATCGCTCGGCGGAAAGTAGCTGCCGATGTCGCCAGCGGCCACCGCTCCCAGCAGCGCGTCAGTAATGGCGTGAAGAAGAACGTCGCCGTCGGAGTGTCCAGCCAGCCCCTTATCGTGGGGAAGTTCAACGCCGCCAATCTTTAGAGGGACACCGGATTGAAACTCGTGTGAATCCCACCCGTAACCGATTCTCATAAACCGCCTATCGCGGATACACGCGGATACACGCGGATTTTCTTGTTTGAATTCTCAAAAACAATTCTTTTAAATTGCGGCTTAGGCGACCCAAAGTTTAGTAACAAACCGACCTCTAGTTCGGTTGCCCGTAGATAATTCATGATTTGAGCTTCGTGGGATCGATCGAGATTCTGGGCGGCTTTCAGTTCAATGAGGACACAGCCCTCAACCAC
>JBAVUZ010000642.1:0-2758 GCA_049697035.1 Candidatus Angelobacter sp.
CACAATTTGCGGATGAAGAGGTCCATGAATATTGGACGGGCATCCTGCGAGATGCTGACCTGCTCGTCTATGGGCGCAAGACCTACGAGTTGATGGTCCCTTTCTGGCCTGAAGTCGCAAAAAACCAGTCAATGACAAAAGCGTTGAACGAATTTGCGCGAGTGTTCGACTCCATCAAAAGGGTTGTTTTTTCACGAACGTTAGACAGCGTTGAAGATAAAAATGCGAGGATTGTTCACACGGACCTGCGCGACGAAATACTTAAGTTGAAACAGGAACAAGGCAAAAATATTTTAGTGGGCGGTGTAGATATTCCTTCGCAGCTGATACAGCTTGGCTGGTGGATGAATTTCGTATTGTCATTGGGCCAGTCATTGCCGGAGAAGGCAGACGGTTGCTGGACGGGGTGAGCCTGCCGGAGAAATTGCAATTAAAACTTGTTGAGTCAAAGATTTTTAAATCAGGATGCGTTGCGCTCCATTACTTGAAACAGTGACTAGCCGTGACGCCAGCTCCCGCCCAGAGAATTAGCGCTCCGCTGCGCTGCGCGCGGGCCGGCGGAACAAGGAAGAGGCCAATTTGGGAGCTTTTACGGCACGACTTCGCAGCCCTCAAGGGATACATTCAACGTTACCCAGATTTTTGGGTTTTTGGGTGGAAGCCCCGGCCTTTATGGCCGGGGTGAGTGTGTCTGGTAAAATCCAGCGCTTTAGCGCTGGTGGTCGTTTTCATTCACAATCAAACATGGCCCATGCTCCGCAGGAGATAAGAACTTTTTTCGTCACATCCGTGACGAATAGACGGCACGCATTTTTCAAGAATGCAGACGCCGCCGAACTGCTGATTGACACGCTCTATTTCTATCGCGGCGAAGGAAGATTCGAACTCCACGAGTTCGTAATCATGCCCGATCATTTTCATCTCATCATTACACCTGAGGAGCGGATTCCGCTGGAGAAGGCCGTGCAATGCATCAAAGGCGGGTATGCGACCGCGGCGCGGCGCGAGCTGGGGCTGAGCGGAGTCTGGCAGCCCAAACCTACGAACCATCGCATCCGCGATGCGGTGGATTATGAGAGGCATCGCGATTACATTTTTGATAATCCCGTGCGCGCTGGCCTGTCGCCGTATCCGGAGGATTTCCCTTTCTCATCCGCAAAGCATCGCGAAAATCTTGACCCGCGACCACCAGGGCTAAAGCGCAAAACCTGAAGAGGAGACATTGCTTACCCCGGCCGTAAAGGCCGGGGCTTCCACCCCAAACGCCCCGCGAATAGCGCATTATTCTCCGCATATTGTGCGGTGAATAACTTGCTGAATGCGGCGAAAATTCTTATAAGTTTTCTTCGTGTGAATCTGTGCCGCAGATTAGGGCGGATTCAGAGACGCCCGTGCGTCGTATGAAAAGGCGCTGGCGCTGACCCAGCAGGAACCGGAGCGCCGTTTTCTGGCGAGACGGATTGAGGAATTGAAGTAAAACGTCTCAGAAGAAATCGTGGGTGAGCATGGAGAATGAATGGGTTATTTCTTGCTCTTTGAACTCGCCGCCGCTCGTACGGGGGTAACTTACGTCCCACGAAATGGCAATTGGCAATCAGTTTTAAGGTTATTGTAAGCCAATAATTTCGCAGGCGAGGGCGACTGCGGTCCACGATCATCAAGGGGACCAAGGTTTTGCGCCGGGAGGGCGGCGACGCCACAAGCCCAACGAAAAAAGGGAACACGCCGGACCGTCTTTCGCTATTGCATCGCCCTGCGGAATGCGCTATTCTCCAGCAACCCTCAGGGGTGGAGTTGTGTCCGATCTTTGACAAAAGAGCAATCAGCAGTCAGCGGTCAGCCGTATGAGGTGCAGGCTTCGCCTGGATTGAGATCGTTCGACTCGCGGTTAAAGCCGCTCGCTCACGATGACAGTTTGTGGCGCGGCGGATCTGCGCCGCGCGGCTTTAACGGGTGGCGACCCTCTGCCGACCTTGGGTGACAATGGGTGACCTTGGGTGAAATTGGGTCTACATAGGGGGTAGGGGTAGGGGGCTTTGTAAATTGCCTGCGGAAAGGCAAGCCAAGACTGAAAGAGAACGACTTACGCGCCCAGGGCAATCAAAAGAGCAGCAAAAATGACGCGGAAATATGGGCGAAATTGGATGAAATCCACAGAGCAGAAAGCGAACAAGCAGAGGGGTCGCAAAGCGGATAGCCTTCGGCGTTCGGAATTTCAGAAAAGATTCTGCCAGCGCGGAGCGCCGCTCCCGATTCGTCATCGAGCAATCGACGCAGGGCGCTTACTGGTTTCAAGACCGCCTACTATAATCCAGCCGTGCGCAAAGCCTTCTTGATCTATAACCCGGCTTCCGGCCGCAGACGCGCCAAGCGCACGCAGGACATTGCGCGGGTGGTGGAGGTGTTCCGCGCGGCGGGCGTTGAGACCGAGACTTGCGCTACGACGCACACAGGCAGCGCAATACAGCAGGTTCAAGAAGCGGCGGGACGGGGCTTTGACACGGTGATCTCCTGCGGAGGCGATGGCACGGCCAACGAGGCGCTCAACGGCATCATGCGGTCGTGTGCCGAGCGAACATCGGTAGACGTTGCTCTTGGGCTGGTGCCGCTAGGCAGCGGCAACCTGCTGGCGTCAGATTTGGGACTGCCTTCTGATCCAGTGGAAGCCGCAAAAAAACTGCTGACGTATCAGCCGCGTGAGTTTCGCCCGGGGCTGATATGTTCGCAAGGGGAAAATGGGCCGGAGAAGAGATATTTT
>JBAVUZ010000643.1:0-2833 GCA_049697035.1 Candidatus Angelobacter sp.
GAATCACACACCACTTTCCATCCGGTCACGCGCCCTGAACTGGTGCAGATTGAGTCCGCCCGCGAAGAAGAATCTGTAATGGGCGACTAGCTCTTCAGCAATTCGGGATGTGACTTGCGAAGCCAAAGTGTTACCTGCCTGTGCAGCTCAGTGGCGACCTTTGCTATCTCCTTCAGATCCTGGTCCGATACAGCTCCCGCCGCGTCGTAAATAGATTTGTTGCGCTTGTTGCTTAAAACCTTCAGCTTCTGTATCAGCTTGGAGTCTGCGTGGATGGTCAGTTCCAAAGATTCAATGATCTTGGCGTGGTGGCCGGTTTGCGTGACGGTACGATAGCCTGCAGCACGGAGAGCAATTGTTGCCGCAGTTAATGCTGCGGTGAAGCTGGCAACAAAACGCAGGTCGGCAGAGATTGCCTCGACTTTTGAATCATCCAGACTTCGCTGCACGATGCCTTGCAGTGCTTTGATTTCGTTTGCGCTGCTGGGCTCCCGCCTCAGCCATCCGTACTCCAGCCATTTCTCTAAGCTCATCTTCGTTCCCAATCAAAAATACTTTTTTGCCGTCGATCACAGCATTCAGAAAATGATTGCCATCTTCCAATTTCCTCTTAAACTCGTGAATCGAATATACAGTCGGGTTCACCGCCCGGCCCAGGGCAGTTTCAGCTTCCGCCAAGCGGACAAGAATGTCGTCAAGTTCAATATCGCCGATGATCATGAGATCGATGTCGCTCCCGGCTCTTTCCTCTTGGCGAGCTATTGAGCCATACACAAAAGCGACGCTGACTCGGTTGCCCAGCGGCTCCAACTCGGAACGCAGAGTATTAAACATGCCAACTGTCATGTTCACCAAAGCCCGCAGCTCGGAAAATACGGGATGGCGTTGGTTGACTTGGTAAAAAACCTGATTCCCGAGGGATGTTTTGATAATTAGATCGACCGCAGCCAGTTTCTCCAGTTCCCGTCGGACCGAGCCGGCACTCGCATGAACGTGACGCGCAATCTGGCGGACGTAAAATGCCTTATCGGCCCAGCCATATAGCAATGCCAGAACTCCGCCGCGGATTTTCCCGAACAGGACATCAGATAATGCAGCTGTACTCATTATGAGAACGATTGTATCCCTTTTGAGAACGAACGACAAGGATAACTACGTTGCCCTTCGTTGCTCTCACCTATGGGTTGAATCCCACAGCACTCCACAGCGCCGCCGGCTGATACATTTTTCCCGCCGCAAACACCGCGCTCACCTTGCGAATATCGCTGATATTCTCCAGCGGATTTCCATCCACCAGAATTACGTCGGCGCGTTTTCCTGGCTCAATGGTTCCTGAATCTTTCTCCATGCCCATGGCACGGGCGGCTACCAGCGTGGCCGACTGGATTGCTTCCATCGGCGTAAACCCTGCCTCTACGTGGAGCTCTATTTCGCGATCCAGGCTGAAGCCGGGGACCGTTTGATCTGTGCCGGCGACGATCGGCACGCCCGCCTGATGAAGAACGCGCACCGTGGCAACCATCGACCGGAAAACAGCAGCCATCTGCTCGCCTTTCTGTGGCGGAACACCCATAGTTTCCAGCGCTTCTCTCAACTCCGGCGCCACCCTCAAAATTCCAGGTTCAAAGCCGGAAATTGGATGATCGAGCGGATGCAAAATCACTTCCATCAGGGCCAACGTGGGATCGACAACAATGTGGTGTTCCAGCAACAGGTTGATTACCTTCTTTACGTTCGGCGCATCGGGATCAATGGTCTGCGATTTGGGATCCACCATAAGAGGCGTCAGATACTCGACATGGTTGATCTGGTCCATGCCGTCCTCGATGCCCTGAATGGCATTCATGCCGAATGGAATGTGGCCGGTCACGGTCATGCCCAGCCTGTGTGCTTCAGCCGTAACAATTTTCAGGATGTCAGGTTTCACTGAGCTATAGATTTTGATTTGCTGGAAGCCGGCGGCTTTGTATTTCTGCACCTGCTCGCGCGCCTGCTCCGGCGTGTCCACGCGAATCACGCCCAGCGAAAATGGCCCGCTGCCATCTACCACGCCCGCCATCACCAGCCGAGGCCCAATCCCCTTGCCAGCGGCTATGGCATCGCGCGCAGCCACAATAAATTCGCGCTCGTTGCCTACATCGCGCGCCGTGGTTACGCCCGTGGCAAGATAAATCGGTCCCCACTCCACCTGCTCAAAATGTGCGTGCATCTCCCACAGCCCCGGCAGCACGCTCTTGCCGTGCGCGTCCACAATTTGCGCGCCTTGCGGAACAGGAGTGCTGGCCGCCGGCCCTGCCGCCGCAATCTTTCCGTTTTGCAAAATCACTACAGAGTTCTCGATCGCCGGCTTGCCCGTGCCGTCAATCAGCCTGCCGCCAACAATCGCCGTCACTGACGCAGGTTGTGCCGTGAAGCCAGCGGCGACCTTGGCCAGATTGGCCATCCCATCGCGCGCGGCGCCGGCTACAAAATTTGTAAGGCCGTCTTCATAGCCTTCGGCCACGGCTTCAAAGTGGTCCATCTCGGCATCCACGCTCACCAGCGCCACCAGATGGTCCTGCTCATCCATCCATAGGGATTCCATGCCCCAAATCAGCCCGCGCACAGAAAGCTTGTGCAGCTGGATTTTGCGACTGCCAATGGTGAACGCCTCTGTGCCCTGGTCCTGGATTTGCACTTCACCGCGCGGCAACGTCTTGAGAGTTTTTGGGCTTCCATGCGACCTCCAGTAGCGCACCAGCATCATCTGCACGGAAACTGGCGCGTAGCCCTGGATATCAAAAAAAATCTTGCCCGGCGGAATGTTCACTGTACCCGCGGTACGGCCATCCAC
>JBAVUZ010000644.1:0-2731 GCA_049697035.1 Candidatus Angelobacter sp.
CGTGCAGCCCAGTTCAATGGAACGATGGATGGTTGCGATGGATTCCCGCTCGTCGCCCGCGCCATAAAACTCTGACATGCCCATGCAGCCGAGCCCGAGCGCGGAAACCTTTAAGCCTTGTGTGCCAAGTTTTCTTTGAGAAAGCATGAATTGTAATGTTACCAAAAACCAGTAGAGACTCAGAAAAGCGTAAAAACTCACCACTGATAAACGGTGATGACATTGATCTAAAAAAAACCAAAGTCCTGGCGGATGAACACGGATTGCCACGGATCAGAAAGATGAATGTTAAATTATCTAAGAAAAATCGATGCGCCAAGCCCGATTCAATGATTTCAATGGCACAAAACAAACATCAATTTTGGTTATTGATCCGTGAAAATCAGTGTAATCCGTGTTATCAGCGGTAAGATTTTTGCTTTTTGTAAATCAGTAGTGAGGTTATCAGCAGCCGCCGGCCGGACAAGGATGTACGCTCCGTCCGAGTCTTGCCGCAGCAGGCACCAGTTTGCGGGAATCGTTGCAGGCCAGCTTTTTCACCGTAGCGCGGCCGTGCACAAACTCCGCCCACTTGAGGTCGTGTTTGACGAAGTCATCAAAAGCTGTTGCTGCAATCTCAATGTTTGTGCCGTCCGCGAACTTGATCGTCATTCCCGCCTCCCGAGGGTTGTGAATTTTTTGCATCTGTTGAATAGATGATCGGGGATTAAGGCAGGGTGCAGAAATTCGCGCAGATTGATGAAAAAACTTTCTGATCGCGCAAAAAAAAATTAATTTAGCGCCACAAGAATTGGTTTTTTGCCGGATAAATTGGCGTTGCTAGGTGAGCGCGACCATCTCGCTGCGCTCTTCCTGCATGCGCGCCAGCAGCCGCTCAACGTATTTAGTGTCAATGTTGCCGGCACGAAATTCAGGATCGGCAAGAATGCGGCGATGCAAAGGAATCGTCGTATGAATGCCTTCAACGATAAACATCTCCAAGGCGCGCTGCATGCGCATAATGGCTTCAGGGCGGTCTTTGCCAAACGTAATCAGCTTGGCAATGAGCGAATCATAATAAGGCGGAATCACGCCTTCGGCATAGGCTGCGGTATCAACGCGCACGCCCAGCCCGCCAGGAATGTGGAACGTCTTGATCTTGCCCGCGGACGGCGTGAACTTTTCCGGATGCTCGGCATTGATGCGGCACTCAATGGCGTGCCCGCGCTGGCCTTTGCGATCAATCTTAGGGATGATGTCGGTAATTTTGGCGCCTGTGGCAAGAAGGATCTGCGATTTCACCAGATCAAGGCTCGTCACCATCTCCGTGACGGGATGCTCCACCTGGATTCGCGTGTTCATTTCGATAAAGTGGAGACTGCCATCTTCGTCCATCAAAAATTCGACGGTGCCGGCATTGACGTAACCGATTTCAGACAGAGACTTTTCCAGTCCCTTGCCGATTTCGCTGCGCATCTCCTCCGTCACCCGCGTGGAAGGCGATTCTTCCAGCAGCTTCTGGTGCCGCCGCTGGATGCTGCATTCACGCTCTCCCAGGCTGATTACGCGGCCATGCGAATCGCCCAGCACCTGGAACTCAATATGCCGTGGCCGCTCGATAAATTTTTCCATGTAGAGATTGCCGTTGCCAAAAGCCGCTGCGGCCTCGGATTGCGCGGCGTTGAACGAGCCTTCAAGTTCGGATTCGTTGCGGATCACGCGCATGCCGCGTCCTCCTCCGCCCGCAGAAGCTTTCACAATCACCGGATAACCGATTTGCGTTGCCCATTCTCGCGCTTCTTCTGCCGTGGCAATCACGCCGTCCGATCCCGGCAGGATCGGCACCTTGGCTTTCTTCATCGCCTGGCGCGCTTTTTCTTTTTCACCCATCAGCCGGATGACTTCCGGCGGTGGCCCGATAAATTTAATATGCGAACTTTCGCAGACTTCGGCAAAGTTGGCGTTCTCACTCAGCAGTCCGTAGCCGGGATGGATGGCGTCAACGTTGGTGATTTCAGCCGCGCTGATCACGGCCGGAATATTGAGATAGCTTTCCGAAGAACGCGGCGGTCCAATGCAGATAGCTTCGTCGGCAAAGCGGACGTGCAGCGAATTACGGTCAGCGTCACTGTAAACGGCAACGGTCTTCACGCCCAGCTCTTTGCAGGCGCAGATCACGCGCAGGGCAATTTCACCACGGTTGGCTATCAGTATCTTCTTGAACATTTACTTTCTTGGCCGTATCGCAAAGAGCGGTTGTCCGTATTCAACCGGCTGTCCATTGTTAACCAGCACCTTCACCACTTCGCCGGAGGCGTCGGCTTCAATTTCATTCATGAGCTTCATGGCCTCAATGATGCAGAGCACCTGGCCTGCGGCCACTTGGTCGCCAGGTTTCACAAAGGGCAAAGCGCCCGGCCCCGGGGCCTCATAGAATGTTCCGACGATCGGAGATTTCACCGTATGCAGCTCTTCTTCCGCGGATGCCGTTGGCGTCGGCGGAGCACTTGCAGGCGGAGGCGCGGCAATCGAGGTAGCATTACCGGCCTGGGCCAGAGGAGCCGCCATCGGCATGGCCGTGATCGGCATCGCATGTGTTATCACCGGAGCCGCCGTCTCGCCGCCGCGCTTAATGCGGACTTTTACGTCCCCGCGCTCAAGCTCAAACTCCGAGATATCTTTTTCTATCAGGAAATCGATAAGCTCTTTCAGCTCTTTCTGATTCATGAATGTATTTGGCTCTTCTCTGCCC
>JBAVUZ010000645.1:0-1919 GCA_049697035.1 Candidatus Angelobacter sp.
TCGCGTAGCTGACACAGCTTTCTTCTTGCGGCTATGGCCGCGTTTGCTGTCGCGGGCTGCGGCCTTGCGCGTCTTTTCTGAGACGCTGCCTTTCTTCGGCGGAGCCAGATCAACTCCTGCGCGCCGCGCCTTGGATAGGCCTATGGCCACGGCCTGCTTGGCCGATGCGGCGCCATGTTTGCCTTCACGGATGTGATGGATTTCCTCACGCACAAACTCGCCGGCCTGTGTGCTGGGTGATTTGCCTTCGCGCTTGTCCTGCTCGGCGCGTTCCAGAGTTTCTTTCTCGGGCATCGCTTCCTCCTTGATGATTGTGATGCCCTGCCACAAATCGCGGGATTGCTTCGTCCGCTGAAACGGCGCGAAAGTTTTCTATTTCACTTCAGCGGTCGAGCCCGGAACTTTTTGCCACGGCTCAAATCTTCCGCCCAGGCAGCCGTGCAGGAACTCTTCTGTGCGTCCGTCAAAGTCCAGGTTATTTTCCGGACGTACGAAGCCATGACCTTCGTCCGAGTACACGACAAACGTGACCTTTCCGCCATTCTTGCGGATGGTTTCCACGATCTTTTCTGACTGCGCAAGCTTCACCCGGGGATCGAACTGTCCATGGCCGATCAGCAGCGGCACGCGGATATCGGCGGCGTGATAAAGCGGAGAGAGCTTCTCATTCAGCACCTTATCAGTTGTTACGTCGCCAATGCGCCGCAGCCAGCGTTTCTTCACCGGCTTCCAGTAATCCGGAATGGAATTCATCAATGTGGCCAGATCTGCCGGACCCACCACGTCCACACCGCAGGCATAAAGATCTGGATGCAGCGATAGCGCGCGCAGAACAGAGTAGCCGCCAAACGAGCCGCCCATCACGGCAATCCGCTTGGGATCGGCAATGCCTTCCTTGATCGTCCATTGCACCGCGTCGGTCAGATCGTCGTCTGTGAGGGTGCCTATCTTTTCATTGGCTGCGTTCATGTAGGGCACGTTAATGATCGATGCGCGATAATTCACCTGCAACACGGCATAACCGCGATTGGCGAGCATTTGTCCTACGGGATCAAAACCCCATTCGTCGCGCGCCCACGGGCCGCCATGGACTGAGAGCACCAGCGGCAAGCCTTTGTCTGGATTGCCGGGCGGCAGCGTGAGATAGCTCACGAGCTTGAATCCGTCACGCGCGGGAATCGTCATGGGACGCATTTCCGCCAGTTTGTATTGCGCCAGTTGTGGATGGTCTTGAAAGAGAAGCTGGGCTTTATGGGCGGTGCGGTCATAGATATAGAAGGAGGTTGGCCCATTGTCCGTGAAGTACCAAATGGCCCACTTG
Organism: Candidatus Angelobacter sp.; assembly: GCA_049697035.1. GTDB lineage: Bacteria > Acidobacteriota > Terriglobia > Terriglobales > Acidobacteriaceae > Angelobacter. The sequence continues at coordinate 1,322 of JBAVUZ010000645.1, forward strand.
TTGCCGCTCATGTCCCTGCTGGAAACAAGGAAAGCGCCGGCCTGTAAGGACGACAGGTATTTCACGTCGGCTGCAACCGCGGGATCAATCGCGCGCCACTCCGGCTTCATATAGTCGAAGGCCGCAGCCTGCACATGCTGGTCGCGCGGATCGTTGATCAGAATGAAGCTGGTGGCAAAGTTCTGCCACAAGTCCGCCTGCGGATCGCTGGCCAGAACGCGCAGCTCTTTGCCTGTGGCTGTATCCAGTTCTACCAGTCGAGTGGTCGGCGAATCTTTGCTGGAGCCCACGACCAGCTTCTTTCCATCCTGCGAAAAGCCGGCGATGATATTGCCGCCATTCACCTGACCCAGGAAGGGAGCCTGCTCGAACGGGATTCTTAGAATGTCGCGCCACGGCGCTTTGCCGCTATCGCGCACGCGAACCACCGTCTCCAGATTGCTGTTGAAGGCAGTCGCCGCGCGGACCACCAGATTCTGGTCAGCGGTCCAGCCGATCACGTCTCCCGCATTCTGCGCGTCCATGATCGTAGCGCCGGTCTGTAGATTCACGCGGTAAACATCAAATACCTTGGAATCGCGCAGATTCATGCTGACCA
>JBAVUZ010000646.1:0-6133 GCA_049697035.1 Candidatus Angelobacter sp.
TGGTTCGGAATAGGCTCTAAACGGGGGATTGCGCCGATCATAGCACGGGAAATCAGCGGGTTACGCAGCTGGCGCTAACCATTGGTGTATTGTCCGTTGGGCGAAAGAAGCGGGATTTATGAGCGGCCGGCCGTATCGTGGTTGTCCTGCTTGTTCCCAGCAGCACGCAGGTCAAGCGCCAGGCGCAGCACGTAATGGACGCCGGAAATCGTAGTCAGCGCAACTGTGGCATAAATGCTCCATCGTTTTCCCAGACGGGCCCAGTTTGAAAAATTGATCTGATAGATCAGCGCCAGCGGCACACTCAAAATCTGTACCGCTGTGTTTGCTTTTCCAAACCAGGTCGGGCGGAAGACCCTCATTGTTCCGGTGGCGTAGAGCAATGTGCACACAATCAGGATGATGATGTCACGGCTGAACACCAGGATGGTAACCGGCCAGCGAATAATATGCGCGATTGAGAGCATCAGAAACATCGTGCTCAGCAGCAACTTGTCGGCGATCGGATCAAGGTATTGGCCCAGCGTGGTTTTCTGTTTCAATACGCGCGCCAGCAGGCCGTCCAGAAGGTCCGTGATTCCTGCCACCACAAATATCCCCAGCGCCCAGGCATATTTCTGCTGCTGGATGGCCACCACCACGAACGGAACAAAGATCAGACGCAGCAGCGTGAGCAAATTTGGCGCAGACTTCAGTTGGCGAAGCATCACTGCGGATCCTGAAAGAATTTAGTCACGTCAAATCCGGTCTTCGCCGCAAATTGATCGGCCAGTGACGGCAATCCGCCGTTGCGTGCGTCCACTTCCATCCTCTGTACGCGATGCATGGGAAAGAAAACGGTATTTGCAGCGCTCGCCTCGCCGGCCTTCACCATCTGCATAAAATCGTCAAACGATTGCAGGTCCACGCCGCGCAAGCTGGCGCCCGCCGGCGTCAACGCCAATAGCATGCCCCAGAATTTTTCTCGCGGATTTTGCAGTGTAACCAGGACGAGTTGTCCGGAGTTCATCGTGTTTGCGTGCCTCTGCTGGCGTTAGTCTCTTGAAAGATCATCAAGGTTATCACGCAATTCTATTCGGCTGCTTGGCGCGCGTTAAGTTCTTCAAACGGCAGCTTCCATCGTTCCTGCCGCAATGGCCTTCACGCACTGCTCTGCCATCCTTGCCGCTCCGGCGATATTCGGATGCCCAACGGCCGAAAGCAGCACTTGGTTCTTCTGTAGATCGCCGGCCCCCACCAGTTCGTACGCAACGCGCCTTTCCGCCACAGCGTGGTCCGGCGCCATGCCTGGATCATTTGTTTCGCATTCCCACAATAATGGCTCTGGCGCATACGCCGCATTCGCTTCTTCCATGCCGGAATCGACAAAGATGGCACGCTGCGAGCCAACTTCGCGATTTACATGCTCCACCGCATGGCGAAAAAGGCCGGTAGAAAGCTTCCAGAATCGCATGCAATGTTCCACCACTTGATTGCGGAAAAGATCGGTATGAAAAAGCGGTGCAAACTTCACGCCATGCACCAGTGAATACAAACTTTCCACGCCTTCAGCGCGGCTCAGATGGCTCAGTGCTGGGTAGTAGCCCAGAACCAGCGTCCTGGCGTTGGGAAATTTCTGCGTGGTTTGCTGCAGGATTGCCAGCAGGTCGCGCCCGCAATAATTGCGTATGTGCAGCTCAAGTTCGTACTGCGGAATCATGGGATTGAACACCCGCTGTATCTCCACATCATTGATGCCGCCATTCATCAGCACCCATTGCACGTTCGCAGGATCGCCGTTGAATTCCTGCAGTTGTTGCAGGATCGTAGGGAAAAAGCAGGGAACCTCAGCGGATGGCATGGTGACCGTATAAGAATCGCGGATGCCGATTTTGGCCCCGGAATGGGCCAGCATCTTCATTTCCACACCTAAATGCTCTGCCAGGATGCTGGCGGTCTTGTGCTCATACGCCAGACCCTGGCCCCAGACCACCGAGTCGCCAATAACCAGAAGGCTTTTCATGCCGTTGGGTCAGTCTATCAAAGGTTTTTGTTATTGTGAGTTCGCCGTTTTTTGCGCGACCTGCTCGAACTCCCAGCAAGGGATGTTAGAATAAAGGACGCCATCCTGTATCTCTAGGCCCGTAGCTCAGTTGGTTAGAGCGCTTCCTTGACACGGAAGAGGTCGATGGTTCGAGTCCATTCGGGCCTACCAGTCTTTTCTTTCTTACACTTAAGCTCTGTGGGCCGTTCTGCCCACAGAGAAATGAGCGATAGGGCCAATTTCTATCGCTCACAAATTGCCGGAATATGAGCGATAGAGCAGCCTGAATCCAAACCTTCTTCTTGACATCCATATGTGTACGGTGTAAACATACATCTGGAGCTGGCACTTGCCTATTGTTGCCCAACGCGCCGCCGGTGTTCGACGAGCAAAAGCCCGCCGGTCCAACGCGCCCCTGCGTGACCAGATCCGTGATGCCGCTCGTGATCTCTTTGCACGCGAAGGCTATGAAAGCGTTTCCATGCGGCGCATCGGCTCCAAAATTGGCTGCTCGCCCATGGCAATCTATCGCCACTATGAGAACAAGGAAGAATTACTGCTTTCGATCTGCGAAGAAACTTTCAACAGAATGATCCAACTGCTGGATGAAACACGGCTCCAGCCCGGGACAGCTCTTGAGCGTTTGCGCCGCTCTATACGCACCATTGTGGATTTTCATCTCAGCCATCCTAATCATTACAAAGTAACTTTCATGACCGTGATGCCTCCGGGCCCGGTAGCCGAACGCAAGGTCGCCATTGGCCAGCGAGCCATGGATCGGCTGCGCGCCGGCGTGCGCGAGTGCGCGGCTGAAAAAGGGATCGAAGTGGACGTTGAAATGACAGCCCAGGTCCTTCGGGTGGCCATGCACGGAATCGCCAGCATGCTGATTACCACCAGCCAGTGTTATCCATGGAAAGATCCCGAGCGCATGAAAGAGATCGTGATCGAAACAGTTACCCGGCAATTCGAATAGATATATTTTTTTTAGTCTCTGTATACAGCGTACGCATCTTTAAGAGCCGCAAGCGTACAGCGTACACAAGGAGCTGATCGGTGAGCACGCAGGCACTTTCAGGATCGTTGAGCGCCCCCGCAGTACAAACCGCGGCCAAGCCTGCAATCAATCCCTGGCTCATAGCCATCACCGTTACGCTTGCCACGTTTATGGAGCTGCTGGATACCAGCATCGCCAATGTCTCTCTTCCTCACATTGCCGGCGGTCTGGCCGTGAGTTACGACGAAAGCACCTGGGTGCTTACCAGCTATCTTGTGGCAAATGCTGTGGTGCTTCCCCTGAGCGCGTGGCTGAGCCGTGTTTTTGGCCGCAAGAACTATTACATGGCCTGCGTTGCATTGTTTGTGGCCAGCAGCTTCTTGTGTGGCATCGCACCCAGTCTCGGCTTGCTAGTCTTCTTTCGCATTCTCCAGGGCGTTGGCGGAGGCGGCCTCGCGCCCGTGGAGCAGGCCATCCTGGTGGACACTTTTCCCGGCGCCAAGCGCGCGGCGGCATTCGCGCTTTACAGCATGGCCATTGTGACTGCGCCGGCTGTGGGACCACCCCTTGGCGGCTGGATCACAGACCACTTCTCCTGGCGCTGGGTATTTTTCATCAACGTGCCGATCGGCCTGGTCAGTTTGATTCTTACTCACCGGCTCGTTTCTGATCCGCCACAGTTTGTCGAAGAAGCAAAAGCGGCAAGAATTGGCGGCAAACTGAAGATCGACTACATCGGCATCTCACTGATCGCTCTTGGCTTCGGCGCTCTGGAAATTGTTCTCGATAAGGGACAGCGTGAAGACTGGTTTGAGAGCCATTTCATCGTGGTCTTTCTTTCCATAGCGATCACGGCATTGGTCGCGGCGGTTACGTATGAATGGCGCCATCACGATCCCGTGGTGGAGATCCAGCTATTCCGTGAGCGCAACTTCGCTCTGGCCAATGCTCTCTACTTCGGTTTCTTCTTTGTCTTGTTCGGCAGTACCGTGTTGATACCGCAGGTGCTGCAATCGCTCTATGGCTACAGTGCTACAGACGCTGGATTAGTTCTTGGACCGGGCGCATTTGTGATCGTATTGATGGCGCCGGTCGTCGTTCGTCTTATTCCCAAGACGGGCGCGAAGAAGCTAATCTTGGTCGGCTCCATTTTCGTCGGCCTGGCCATGTGGCGCTTCACCTCGCTCGACCTTGGCTCTGATTACCGCGCTTACGCTCTGGCGCGTGCGCTGCAAGGCGTTGGTCTGGGCTTCTTCTTTGTGCCGGTCAGTTCGCTGGCTTATTCCTATCTTCCGATGAACAAAAATAACAAAGCGTCCAGCATCACCAACTTGTTTCGCAATCTTGGCGGTAGTTTTGGCGTAGCCTTCATGACCACGATGCTGGAACGCCGCACGCAATTCCATCACACCGTACTCGTGCAGCAACTGACTCCGGACAATCCAATTGTCAATCAGAAGCTGGAAACGATCACGCAATATCTTACGGGCGCCGGATCAAGCGCCGCCGATGCTTCGCAAAAAGCTTATGGACTGATCTCAGGTGTGGCCAATCAACAGGCGGCGTTTCTCGGCTCGCTGGATTGTTTTTATGTGCTCGGATGGGTGGCGCTGGGCACCCTGGTCCTGGCGTTGATGACTAAGCCGTATCGCAGCGCCGGATCGGCGGGAGCTCACTGAGGCAATTATGAAAATATTTGGGCAGCAATTAAAAAGTATTTACAGCATCATCGTTATAGTGGCAAGTTTGGCATCGCAGGCTCTCGCCCAGCAGAACACCGCATCTTTCGAACTGGGCAGCATCGCCACGCCGCGAACCATCAATCCCGCAGCCAACAGCACCACTCCCAGTTCGCTCGCCGGGCAGCAGCAGAACCCGTTTCTGGGAAGCATACCCACAGGTATAGTGTCCCGCGATCCAATTGAGCTCTCCCTCTCGGACGCAATCAGCCGCGGGCTGCGCTACAACCTTGGCGTAATCGAAAATCAGGCTTCTCTGCGTCAGGCACAGGCACAGCGTTTGCGCGCGCTTTCCGCCATGGTCCCGAGCATTTCCGCATTGCTGCGGCAGAACGTTGACAACCTGAATCGTGTTGCCATTGGACTGAAGATTCCTGGCCTGCCGAACGCGAGTGGCCAGTTTGGTTTTCAGGAAAGCTATGTCACATTTTCTGACAATGGTTTAAACCTGGATTCCATGTACAGATATCGCGCTTCAAAACAGGCGGCAGAGGCGCAGAAGCTTCAACTTGACGATGCCGGCAACGTAGTGGCATTGGCCGTTGGCACTGCGTATCTTCAAGTGCAATCAAGTGAGGCACGGGTTGAGACCGCAAAGGCCGAGCTAGACTCCGCGCGCGAACTTGAAGCGCAGGCCCTCAACCGCGTGAATTCAGGACTGGCCGCAGAGATTGATGGTTTCCGCGCCACCGTGCAGCGGCAAACCAGCGAGCAGCGCCTCACCGTCTCAGCGGCAAATCTTGATAAAGACAAACTGACGTTGGCCCGCCTGATCGGCTTGCCCAGCGGACAGCAGTTCAACACGGTGAGCAAAGCCGCGTACCAGCCATGGATCGGCGGCGACCTCACATCATCTCTTGCTCAGGCCCGCAATGATCGGGCTGATATCAAATCCGCTGCTGCTACTGCCAATGCTACCCATCTCGCAAAGCGCGCCGCTCAACTTGAACGCGCGCCGGGACTTAGTTTGAACGGATATTACGGGAGCATCGGCACGAATCTGGCGCGGTCAGACGCAACCTACTCTCTTGTTGCCACAGTCTCTTTGCCCATCTTCACCGGCGGGCGGATTCGCTCTGACATTCAGGACGCTTCGGCGCAGCTTGACCGGCGGCAGTCTGAACATGCTGACATTGTGGGTCGCGTGGACTATGAAGTTCGTAACGCTTTTACCGATCTACAGGCAGCCGACAGCGCAGTAAAAGTCGCGGAGAAAAACAGCCAGCTGGCACAGCGAACGCTGGACCAGGCCCGCGACCGATTCCTGAACGGCGTCACCAACAACCTTGAAGTCATAGAAGCGCAGCAGGACGTTGCTGCCGCCAATGAAAATTACATTTCAAGTCTCTTCGCGCATAACCTAGCCAAGCTTAC
>JBAVUZ010000647.1:0-5502 GCA_049697035.1 Candidatus Angelobacter sp.
CTGCTCGGCAAAAACGTATTCGCCGGCCCAGCCGTCGTCCAGCATGCCAACAATGCTCAGCAGCGTGGTCTTTCCCGCGCCAGATGGGCCCATAATGGTGACAAACTCGCCCTCTTTTATGTCGACATTGATGCGGCGCAGCAGCCACACCGTGCCTGCCGGGCTCTTAATCGTCTTTTCAACGTTGCGAAGTTGAATCATGTGTCCTTTGTTGAACCGTGGAAACTCTCCTCTTATTTTCTCATGACCGCAAACCTGCACATCGTTACCAGACGGTGTTGCCTATTCGTACCGCAACGCGATCATCGGATCCACCTTTGTCGCCCGGCGTGCCGGGATATAGCTGGCAAGCAGGGCGACTGCGACGAGGATCGCAATCACGATCGCCATCGCGGACAGGTCGGTGCGACTAAGCCCGAAGAGCATTGACACAAACAGCCGGCTGCTCAGGAACGCCGCTGGTATGCCTAGCAGGACACCAAACAACACCAACTTTCCTGCTTCCTGAAAAATCATCTGAAGCACGCGGCCCCGTTGCGCTCCAAGGGCCATGCGGACACCGATCTCACGCGTACGTCCGGAAACCGAATAGGACAAAACACCGTACAGCCCAATCGCAGCCAGCAGAAGCGCCACTCCCGCAAAGAAACTGGAGAGCTTTGCGATCAAAACTTCCTGACGAATCTGGTTCTCGGTTGCTTCATTCACCGTCTGTACGCGGTAAACAGGTACCTTGGCATCAAAGCTTTTGATCTGCTTCCGTACTGAATCCGCCACGCCGAGCGGATCACCGACCGTCCTGATCTCAAAATTAAGTACGGGGTTCGGCACTGAAAGTTGGGTGGCGGGAACGTAGAACCGCGGGCGTACGGCTTCTTTCAGTTCATGATCGCGCGCATTGCGTGCCACACCAATTATTTCTACCTGCTGGCCCTGGGTCTCTGGGCTGTCGATGCTGAATTTCCGCCCGATTGGGTTCTCTGATCCAAAATAAAACTTCGCCATGGTCTCATTAATCACGGCAACTCTTGTAGATGTTTGCGTGTCCTCAGGGCCAATGTCGCGTCCCAGCAACAGCGGAATTCCCACTGACCTGAAGTAATTCGCACCAACCTCGTCATAGCCTGCATCGGTATCCTGGCCGCTTTTCGGAATGTACCCCTCCACCTTAATGGAGTTGGAAGAATCGCTTCCGCTGAAGAGTCCGTTCTTGGAGTATGTGGCTGCGCGAACTCCTGGAATACGTGCGAACTGCTCCGTCAATTGGTTGCCGAATTGAGTAATGCGCAGGTGGTCGTAACCTGCGGAAAGAGGATCGGTGGAGACCACAAGAATATGTTCCCGGTTATATCCAAGGTCTACGTTGCGGATGTTCCGCAGGCTGCGCACCAGTAATCCGGCGGCAAACAGGATCAGCAATGACAGTGCGACTTGTCCGGTAACCAGGGCCTTGCCCCAGTTCCATCCGCCGCGGCCACCGCTGCCGCTTTGCGCTCCGGATTTAAGCGTGAACGCCACAGATATCTTGCGCGAGCGTAATGCCGGGATCAGTCCAAAAAGAATTCCCGTAATTAGGCAAACCGCCGCCGTAAACGCGAAGACGCGCAGGTCAAGTGACGCTTGCAGGTCATTGGTACTGCTCAACAGCAGCAGTGCGGCGGTGCCCCAATGCGCGATCAGCAATCCCAACGCGCCGCCGGCAAATGCAAGAAAAACACTCTCCGTCAGTAATTGGCGAATTACTCGGCCGGGGGCCGCGCCAATGGCCATACGCACAGCAATTTCCTTTTGTCGCGCCGTTGCGCGGGCCAACAGCAGATTGGCCACGTTTACGCAGGCAATCACCAGCACCAGTCCCACAATCGTCATCAGCAAAAGCAGAGGTTGCTCAAAGTCTCCGCGCAGTTGGGAAAAGCCCCCACCGCCGGCAGCCACCTTGATCTTCGATTGCTTCAGGTTCTCGCGATCGTCTTTACTGAGTTTTGTTCCCAGTGGACCGGCGATCATCTGCTGGAGAAGCACATTCAAGTTGGCCCTGGCCTGCTCCACGGAAACTCCTGGCTTAAGCCGCGCGATGCAATGCAGCCATGAGGCTTCATAGTTATCCAGCCACGCTCTTCCAGGGATGATTTGCTGCTGCATCGATACTGGAATCCACATGTCTTGCTGATCGCCCACCGTGTCGCCAAAAAAGCCCGGCGGCGTTACGCCAATGACCGTAAACGCACTGTCATTAATACGGATCACGCGCCCCACGGCTTCGGGCGTTTGCCCAAGATGCTGCTTCCAGAAATCGTAACTCACAACTGTAAGCGGATTTGCTCCCGGAGCCGTGTCATCGTCAGGGGTGAGCACCCGGCCATAAAGCGCGTTGACCCCAAGCACGGAGAAATAGTTCCCGCTCACCAGAACACCGGTAACTCCGCCCGCGATCTGGCTTGAGCTGTCCGCGGGGGTAACCCGCAAGCGGTGGGCCTCACCTGAAGCCAGCATGCCGGAAAAAACTCCATTCCCGCTGCTCAAATCGCGATAGAGCGGGTAGGAAAAGAGTTCAACACTTGGATCGCCCATGGAACGGTGATGTACGTCCTTGGGATCGCCCACCACTACCAGTTCTCCGGGATTCTTTACCGGCAGCATCTTAAGCATCACCGCATTCACAAGGCTGAAAATCGCGGTGTTCGCGCCGATGCCGAGAGCCAGCGTCATCACCGCGACCGCGGTAAAGACAGGACTTTTGCGCAGCATGCGTAAGGCGTATTGAAGGTCTTGGAACAAAGTTCCCATGGAATCACCAGATATCTCAATCAAACGTGGCAGGTAATAAAGTTGAATCGCAGATGCGGCATCGGCCTTGCCAGAAATCTCACAGGCGGCGCGGATACTACCTCAGGCTTACGATTTGGCACACCCATCGCTTCTTTAGTCCGTGTGTCATTCAGCGCTTTTTTATATCTCGCTGCTGGTCGCGCCGGTATCGTGCAATGCGCCCAGGGCCCACGCGGCATTCTTGCGCGCCTCTGCCTGCGGAGAGTTCTTCAAAACCCGAATCAGCGGCTCAATCGAAGGATGTCCAATGTTGACCAGGGCTGCGGCCACTTCTTCGCCCACGGTCATTTTCTCCAGAGGACGCTGGCGGTACTGCTTGGCATCAACTTCAGTGGCGTCACCCAGAAATTCCAGCAGTGAATCCACCGCTCCCGCTGCTGCCGACTTCTGTTGGCCCAGCCAGTACGCAGCGGCTGCTTTCTGCTGCGGCTTGCCTGATCGAAGCATGGCAACATGGCGCGCAAAAGCATCGGTTTCTCCACCGGCGGAAACGGTGCCGCGCTTAGGCCCAAAACCAGTAAGAATCAACAGAACCATTCCCAGACAGAGGGCAAAGCCTGCTTTCTTAACTTCACGCATACCCAACTCCTTATCCAGGGGCAGCCGCGCCGGTCGCCGAAAGTTTACTTGCTTCCTGTGCCCGCAATCATGCACGTAGAACAGTTGGCACGTTTTGTGCCGAAATGACATTGGCTCGTAACTCAATGAAAATACGCCTAGAAATCGATATCTATTGCTTCCAGATGCATGCTTTCGGTGTTCGCTAACGCAATGAGCTGTTCGGAATCGAACACTCTTTTAGAACGCTCAAGAAGGCGCTAAAGTTCCTTAAAAAGTTCCTTTAATTGGGGCTAGACCGAAGAATTTACTCGCGATTTGCTTCAGACCCGGTAGATACGACGTAGGGGGCCCCGATCAAAGCGACGTGGTTACGAGATCTTACAACGCAGCAGAGAGGTCCCTCGCCGCTCAATCACCAAGGAATACCGCGCTGGGATCCGGCATGGCGTTTCAGAGAGAGAGAGATAAGTTTCCCTTAAGCAATGGTGCGTCAAGTGAAATGGGGCTCGAAACCGGAACGTCGAGAACACAATGTACGATCTGCATATAGTGTCTCGCGCTACAAAGCCGCCCAAGGCAAACGCAACGCCTACACAACGACCTGCTGTTCCGAGAGCCGAACATCAACTTCGCCGTAAATCTCCCGAACAGTTTCTGTGAGGCCCGAGGAATCGGCTCCGCTGGTCTCAAGGGCTACCATGAACGGCAACAGGGCGGCTCTCTTCTGCTCGGCCACTAAATCTTGACGTCGAGATTTCGGGAGACATGTTATAGGGGAAGGAAGTGTTCTTTTGTAAAGCCCTCTTGAGCAGGTCCCGATGGAGTTTGCGACCGAGGACGAGCCGAAGGACTCGAAAGATATTTTGCTACACGCCGCTAAAGGCGTTCCAACGAGACCTGCTTTTCGCCACGATCGCTTCAGCAACCGCGATACCACGCTAGAAGCTAGAAGCCAGCAGCTTCTTCCTGCAGTTTAATCCCTTGCGCTCGTCTTCGCTTTCCTGTGAAATGGTTCGCTCCACAAAAACTGCCGCTATAAAGGACGCTGTGGCTTATCTTCAATTTCTCGGCGCTGCCGGTACCGTTACCGGCTCCAAGCACCTCATCAACACCCGCGATGATTCTTCCCACCAGCCGGGTATGCAGGTGCTGGTTGACTGCGGACTTTTTCAGGGGCCCAAGGAATGGCGGCTGCGCAACTGGGAAGATACTCCGGTTCCCGCGCGCGATATTGACGCCGTAATTCTGACGCATGCGCATCTTGACCACTGCGGCTGGATTCCCCGACTGGCCAAGGAAGGTTTCAACGGGTCGATCTACGCAACACCTCCAACCATCGATCTGTGCTCCGTCATCTTGACTGACTCCGGCCATCTGCAAGAGGAAGAAGCGCGCTTTCACAATCAGAAGCAATCTTCCAAACATCATCCGGCCCTGCCTCTCTACACATTGCAGGAAGCTGAAGATTGCATGCATTTGTTCCGTCCTGTTTCCTTTGGAGAAGTCACGCAGGTGGGACCAAATATTGCATTTCGGTTTGTCCACGCCGGGCACATTCTTGGCTCTGCCATGGTTGAGATTTTTCTGGGCGATTCAGCAACTGCACGCAAGCTTCTTTTCACCGGAGATATTGGACGAGTCCCGATGCAACCCAGCGCCCCGGGCCGCGTGGTGCACGCCGGACCACAACCAAATGAAGACCCGGAGATTCTGGTAATGGAATCCACCTATGGCAATCGCGCACACCCGCATGACAATGTGCGCCCAGAGCTGGCGGAAATCATCTCTAAGACGGTTGAGCGCGGCGGCTCCGTTATCGTGCCCGCCTTTGCCGTGGAGCGCACGCAGAAATTTTTGTTCCTGTTGAAGGAACTCATGGAAGCTAACCAGATTCCACGTGTGCCCGTGTTTGTTGACAGTCCCATGGCGATTAAAGCCGTGGAAATATTCATGAAGTACGCTGAAGAGTTCAATGAGGAAGCGAAACAGCTTGTCCGGAAATACGGCTCGCCGCTGAACTGGCAAGGATTCCACTTTGCTCCCAAGCAGGAAGACTCGCGGAAGATCAATGAGATGCGCTATCCCTGCATCATTGTTTCTTCCAGCGGCATG
>JBAVUZ010000648.1:0-3505 GCA_049697035.1 Candidatus Angelobacter sp.
CCGCTTTTTATTACGATGTCCTGCGCAAACATGCCAGCCGCCTCAATATCTGGGAAACCGAGTACCAACAGGTGATGGACGGCCCCAGGGCGGTCTTCGACTGGGTTCGCAGCACCAGCATGCGTCCTTACCTTGAACGCCTGCCCGATGTCGAGCAGCGCCAGCTTTTTGAAGAGCTTTGCCTGGAAGGCATTCAGGAAGCCTACCGGCCCAATGATCAGGGTAAGGTGTTGTTTCCATACCGCCGGATGTTTATCGTGGCGTACCGGTGAGTTGCCCAAGGCCGCTACGAGCTGAATCGTCGTAATTAGTAAGGCCGTGTTAGCGAGGATTCTCATGAACGATGCCGATGAGATTAAGGAAGTCTTGCTCAATATTCTTCAGATCGGGCTCCTACGCATCAGATCGTTCGGCTGGGACGGAGCTGCGAAAGAGTGCAGTATCGAAGCTGATCATCTTCATAACCTTCCAACTTTGATTCAGTTACCGAGTATTGCGCGTCTTTTGTATTACTACAACATTGAAAGAACAGGATTCCTGAAACGGGCGTCAAATGCTGATATGTTCAAGTCACACTGGGAACGCTTGGCTAAGTTGATCGATGCAATGAGGACAAGCGCTTGAGCAAGAAAACGCGATCAATTCCCGCGTTCATACTTTTGTGTCTGACCGCGAGCTGCGCCACTGCATCCGTTCACAAGGTCGGCCAAGACCTCTATGCCTATATATCAGACAACGATGCCAGCGCAAATTCAACGTTCCTCATCAGCGAGCAGGGAATTCTCGTCATCGATACTGGGCTCAACGCGCAGCAAGGCCGCAAGTTGCTGGATGAGATTCGCAAGCTTTCTCAAGCTCCAATCCGCTGGATCGTCAACACTCACTATCATCCAGATCATCGCGGCGGCAACAACGTTGTCGGCCCGGATGCGATCGTCATCAGCACGGCATTCACGCGTTCACAGACAGCAAAGCCGGCAAAGGAAAGCTCCGTGAATGAAACCGTGGGGCCGAATGGGCTTGTGCTTTATCTCGGTGGACACGAGATTCGCATCTACCATCCCGGCCCAGCACACACGCAAGGCGATTTGATCGTTTACTTTCCCGATGAACACGTAATTGCAACAGGTGATCTCTTTCTCACCAATTCATGCCCCGCCATGGATGATGGCGACATGGAAAATTGGATCATGGCGCTCGACCACATCCTGGCGTTGCCCATCGAGCACGTAGTCCCCGGACATTTTGAGCTGGCCACAAAAAGTGAGTTGCAGCGTTTCCGCAATTATCTGGCCGACCTGCGGGACCAGGTGACGCGTATGTACCGCCAAGGCCTGCCTCTGGAACGCATCCAGGGTTCGCTGGCATTGGACGCATACAAGAATTTTCGTCAGTATCCAAACTATGAAGCCACTTTTAAGGACAACGCCGCTGCTTATTATCAGCAATTGGAGAAACGCGAGCTGCGGAACCGGTAGCGTGCTGCCATGATTCTGCCGGTGTCTGGCTCGACCTTCGGCCTTTCGTCATGCCTCCGGTGTCCTGCCGCAACTTACAATAGGTTTCATGACAGAAACATCAACGCAATCTGTTCCGCGCCGACCTCGACTGGCGCTGTTGCCTGGCCTGATTATTGGCGTGGTCATCGCTCTATTGCTTGCCGTGATTATGGCGCGGGTGCAGTCAGGCCCGCTGGCGGCATTTTGGTCACTGCTCAGCGGACGCAACACGCGCATCACGAGTGAGGGCAGCGTGATTGAGCGTATCCAGCGCTTGCAGCGGATGGAAACTGTGGTCTTTAACATGGACAAGATCGTGACCGGCGAAAAAGACAATCCGATACTGCCTGACTTTATCGCCGGCGATCGGTTGCTGATGATCGTCCATGGCCAGGTTGTTGCGGGGATTGATTTCAGCCGCATTAAACAGGGGGGACATAAAGATCCAGGGTAAAGAGGTGCTCATCCACCTGCCCAATCCGCAAATCCTGATCACACGCCTGGACAACGCGCGTACCAAAGTCTATTCGCGCAACACGGGGCTCCTTGTCCGAGTTGATCCCAATCTTGAAACGCAAGTCCGGCAGGAGGCCGAAGGCGAGTTACTGCAGGAAGCGGCGCTGGGTGGAATCATTGCCAACGCCCGAGAGAATGCGCGCGCCACCGTGACCACGCTGCTTCAAGGAATGGGTTTTGAGAAGGTTGAAGTGGATTGACTCTTTGCCTGAAAATCAGGAATCTGTCGTTCGCTTCACCGCATCCTGACTTCATCAAGAGCGTTTCTGACGAAAGGCGAAAATGGAATACACGAATCTTGGTTCTACCGGCGTAAAAGTCTCTCGCATCTGCCTGGGCTGCATGACCTACGGCACAAAGAAGTGGCGCCAGTGGGTGCTGGAAGAAGAAGAGAGCCGGCCGTTTATCAAACAGGCGCTTGAGGCCGGAATCAATTTCTTTGACACCGCGGACATGTATTCCTTGGGCGCGAGCGAGCAGGTACTGGGCCGCGCGCTGAAAGATTTTGGGCCATCGCGTGACAAACTGGTGATCGCAACCAAGGTGTTCTTTCCAATGGGTGATGATCCCAACCAGAAAGGCCTCTCGCGCAAGCACATCATGCATGCCATTGACGACAGCCTGCGCCGTCTGGGCACAGACTATATTGATCTCTACCAGATTCACCGCTTTGACTATGAGACGCCCATCGAAGAGACGCTCACGGCGCTGCATGATGTGGTGAAGTCAGGGAAGGCCCGTTATATCGGCGCATCGTCAATGTTTGCCTGGCAGTTTGCCCAAATGCTGCATACCTCGGATCGTCTTGGACTCACGCGTTTCGTAACCATGCAGAACCATTACAACCTTGTCTATCGCGAGGAAGAGCGCGAAATGATCCCTTTGTGCAGTGCTGAGGGCGTGGGTCTCATTCCCTGGAGTCCGCTGGCGCGCGGCGTGCTGGCGGGAAATCGCAAAGCGGGGACAGTGCGCTCCAAAGAAGACGACTACACCAAAAAGCTTTACACACAGGAAGCCGACGACCGGGTTGTCGAAGCTGTCGCCCAGGTCGCAAAAAACCGCGGCGTGCCGCCAGCGCAGGTTGCTCTGGCGTGGCTGTTGCACAAGGCTGAAGTCTCCGCGCCGATTGTTGGAGCATCCAAGCCGCACCACCTGCAGGATGCGCTGGCAGCGGTAAGTCTCAAGCTTACGCAGCAGGAAGTCGCAGAGCTTGAGTCAACGTATGTTCCCCATCCCGTACTGGGCCACCACTAAACTGCTTTCACGGCAAGGCCACATTTCTCTTGGTATCCATACGCTTAAAGCAGTTCCAAAGTAGTTATATCCCTGGACTTTAAATCCAGGTTAAGCTGCGAGTGGCGATCTCCGTACAAACCATACGATGCCCAAAGCTTACTCGGACGATTTGCGCTGCATGCTATTAGAGGCCTATGCCGCAGGACGGGGGAGCCTGCGGGATGTGGCAAAGCAGTTTGGTGTCAGTTGGGGAT
>JBAVUZ010000649.1:0-4071 GCA_049697035.1 Candidatus Angelobacter sp.
CGAACAGCGCGATATAGCCCACCCAGACCGCCACCGAGAAGTTGTACCCGAGAATCCATTGCAGCAGCAGGCCGCCAGTCATGGCGTAAAGCGTGGGGAAGATCAGCATCAGGGCTTCCACGGCGGAATGGAAGACCATATAGAGCAGCATGAAGATGGCAAAAAAAACAATGGGCAGGATCAGCTTGAGCCTCTCCCGCGCGCGCAGTTCAAACTCATACTCGCCGGACCACTGGTAAGTATAGCCGGCGGGCAGTTTGAGCCGCGCGTTGAGCAAGCGCGTGGCGTCAGAGACCAAGCCGCCATAGTCTTTTGTGTTGAGGTCAAGATAGACGTAGCCGGTGAGCAGGCCGTCTTCGTCGCGGATCATGGCCGGCCCGCGCGAAAACGAGATGGCCGCCAGTTCACTGATCGGCACCTGCGCGCCGCCCGGGGCGCTGACCAGCACGCGGCGCAGGCTGTCAATGTCACTGCGGAAATCGCGCTGATAGCGGACGTTGATGGGATAGCGCTCACGGCCTTCGACATTTTCCGCAACGTTTTCACCGCCGATGCCCGAAGTCACGGCGAGCTGCACATCTTCAATGGTCAAGCCGTAGCGTGCGGCCGTGATGCGGTTGACGTCGACATTGATGTAAAAGCCCTGGGAGACGCGCTCGGCAAACACGGCGCGCGCTCGCTTGCTCGGATCGGCGGCGAGAATCTGCTCGATCTGCGAACCGAGTTGCTGGATCCCTTCGAGGTTCGGCCCCTGGATCTTGAGTCCGACGGGCGTTTTGATGCCGGTTAGTTCCATGTCCAGCCGGTTCTGGATGGGCATAGTCCAGGTGTTGGAGAGCCCGGGGAACTGCAGCTTGCTGTCCATCTGCTGGATGAGTTTTTCGTAGGTCATGCCAGGGCGCCATTGCTCGCGCGGCTTGAGCACGATGGTGGTGTCATACATGTCGAGCGGAGCGTTGTCGGTTGGGCTGTCAGAGCGGCCTGCGGCGCCGAAGACAGTTTCCACCTCAGGGAAGCTGCGGATCATGCGGTCCTGCTCCTGCAGCAGCGTGGTGGCCTGCGTGATTCCGATGCCCGGCAGCGCCGTGGGCATGTACAGCGCTGAACCTTCATAGAGCGGCGGCATGAACTGGCTACCCAGCCTGAAGGCCAGCGGAAAGGTGACGACAAGAAAAACCAGGTTCAGCGCCAGCGTGGTCTTGCGATACTTCAGGCACCAACGCAGCACGGGCAAATAGATCGCCTGCGAGAAGCGGGCAAAAGGGTTCTGGCTTTCCGGGCGCAGCCGCCCGCGAATCCACATGACCATAAGAATCGGAACCAGCGTGATAGCGAGGATGGAAGAAAAGCCCACGGCCAGCGTCTTGGTCCAAGCCAGCGGACGAAACATGCGGCCTTCCTGAGCTTCCAATAAGAAGACCGGAAGAAACGACACCACGATGATCAGCAGCGAAAAGAATAGCGCCGGGCCAACCTGCTTCGCGGCCTCGATCAGGATGCGCCGACGCTCCGGTTCGGGAATTCCGCTGGCGTTCAATGGATGCTCCGAGAGATGGCGATACCCGTTTTCCACCATCACAATGGCCGCATCGACCAGCACGCCAATGGCCAGCGCCAGTCCACCGAGCGACATGATGTTGGAAGTAACGTGCAGGTAATACATGGGAATAAACGCCATCAGTACAGCCAGCGGAATGGTAAGAATCGGAATCAGCGCGGAACGGAAGTGAAACAGGAAGAAGATGCACACCAGGCTGACGATTGCCGCCTCTTCCATCAGGTTGAACTGCAGCGTGCGGATGGAATCATGGATCAGCCCGGAGCGATCATATGCCGGTACTATTTCAACTCCGGCGGGTAGCGATGGCCTGATCTGTGCGAGCTTGCGCTTGATGCCGTCAATCACCTGAAGCGCGTTCATACCATCGCGCATGACGACGATGCCGCCCACGGTTTCGCCTTCACCGTTCCATTCCGCCACACCTTCGCGAGTGTCCGGCCCGAAGGAGACGGTACCCAGGTCTTTGATCAATACGGCGGTGCCGTTCTTGCTCATGACAGGAACATTTTCCAAGTCCGCCAGCGAGCGCAGATATCCCAGCCCGCGAACCATGTAGCGGGCGCCGTTCAACTCCAGCACGCGTCCGCCAACTTCATTGGTGCTGGCCTTCACGCGCTCGATCACTGTAGAAAGCGGAATGCCGTAAGCCAGCAGCTTGTTGGGATCGACAGCGACCTGGTATTGCTTGACGAAGCCGCCGATGCTGGCAATTTCGGCCACTCCGGGCACAGTCGCCAGCTGATAGCGGAGTTGCCAATCCTGGATGCTGCGCAGGTCGGCGAGGCTGTGGTTGTGGCTGCGGTCCACCAGCGCGTATTCAAACACCCAGCCCGCGCCGGTAGCGTCAGGACCGATCATCGGACTCACGGCGGCAGGCAGGCGTCCGCGCATCTGCTGTAGATATTCGATCACGCGCGAACGCGCCCAGTAGAGATCGGTGCCATCCTGAAACACGACGAAGACGTAAGAATCGCCCAGCATGGTCTGCGCGCGCACTGCCTTCACACGCGGCGCGGCCAGCAGCGTGGAGACGATGGGATAAGTAACCTGGTCCTCAATCACGCTGGGGGGCTCGCCGGACCAGCTGGTATGAATAATGACCTGCACATCAGAAATGTCCGGCAGAGCATCGAGTGGAATGTGGCCCATGGCCCAGATGCCCGTCAGCGTAAGCAGCACTGCTGCGGTGAAAACCAGGAAACGGTTGCGCTCGCACACCTCAATGATTCGGGAGATCATGGCTACATGCCTCCTTCAGCGTTGAGCGTAAAACGCCGGGATCCGACCACGCGACCGTTCTGCTGCGCCGTAAGCGTCACCTGCCAGGTGCCGCCCGAGCCGAGTTCGCCTGCGCCTTCATACAGGCCGCCGCCTTTGTCGCTAAGATCGACGCTGGTTTTTATCGCGGCCATGCCCATGGCCGGCATGGCCGGCATAAAGAAGGTCACGTTTACCTGCGCGCCGATGATGGGCGAGCCAGCGGCGTCAGCGAGCCTCACGCGAAAGACATTGCTGCCTTTGCGCGGCGGATCAGGCTGTGTGGTCAGTTCGAGCTTTGTCTGCGCGGCTGTGGTTTGGTTCATTGCCGCTGCGGCACCCGCGCCCGGAGGCGGAGGCACAAACGCCCCAGCGGCTGCCTGCAACTGGCTTTCTGAATCGATCAGGAAGCTGGCGGAGATCACGATGCGCTCTCCAGCTTTGAGTCCTTTGGTGACGATTACCTTGTCGCCGGCCTGGCCCGACGTCTGGACCTCGCGGGGCTGGAACATGCCTTCACCGCCGTTGACGAAAACCAGTTGTCGCATCCCGGCGTGCAGCACCGCCGAGGCGGGAACCACAAGCTGGCGTCCCAGCGGGATTTGCAGGGCAACATTCACATACATGCCGGGCTTGAGTTTGAGCCCGGGGTTCGCCAGGGCAATGCGCACGCGCGCCGTGCGCGTGTTCATATCCACCTGCGGCAAAATGTCCCGGACACGACCGTTGAAAGTTTGTCCCGGATACGCGTCCACCGTGACAGCCGCGGGATCGCCGGGCTTGATCCGGCCCAGGTCGCTTTGGAAGATTTGCGCGGACACCCAGACGCTGGAAAGATCAGCCACCGTATAGAGCTTGGTCTCCGGCTGAACATACATGTTGGGCAGCGCGTTGCGCTCAGTGATGTAACCGGTGACGGGAGAGTTGAAAGTGAGGTCGGTGATTACCTTCCCCGTGGATTCCAGTTTCTGTATCTCGCTGGCAGGGACCTCCCATTGTTCCAGCCGCTGCCGAGTGGCCGCGAGCAGGCTCTGCGATCCGGCGGCCACGCCGCTCACGCTGCTGGACTGTACGGCTTCGGCATTCTTTTTTGCCAGCAGATATTCCTGCTCAGTGGTAACCAGGTCAGGACTATAGATGGTGAACAGCGGCTCGCCTTTGCGAATGAGCTGATAGCTGGCATCGGCGTACACATTGCGGATCCAGCCGGGAAAACGTGTCTGCACAGAGGCAATGCGGCGCTCGTCAACTTC
>JBAVUZ010000650.1:0-5126 GCA_049697035.1 Candidatus Angelobacter sp.
TGCAATCGCAGTCAACTGGGCGGGCGTAAAGACCAGCGACGAAGTGGTCAGACCCTGGCGGTGACGCTCGCCTTCATACGTCGCGAAGAAGAACGTCTTATCTTTTACGATCGGTCCGCCGATGTCGCCGCCGAATTGATTGCGTTTAAACGGGCTTTGCGCGAGAGGCGCTCCGGTTGAGCTCAACCGCGGGTTAAAGGCATTGCGCGCATCGAAGACATTGTTACGAATGTAGTCGTACAGCTCTCCATGGAACTGGTTTGTGCCTGAGCGGGAGGCGATGGTGACGATAGCTCCGGCATTGCGGCCGTATTCTGCGCTGTAGGTGGAGTTGTCAACTTTGAACTCGGAAACTGTATTGATCGTGGGCTGGAATGTAACCTGGTTCTGGACCATGTCATTCAGGTTGATTCCGTTTACCATCCAGTTGACGGCATCTTCGCGCATGCCAGCGGTGTTAACGGCGAAAGCGCCCTGGCCGCGCAACGGCGCCGTCAAAAAGCCGTTCTGTGGGGCAGTCACGGTCCCGGGGATCAATAGGGCCAGATCCACGAAATGACGGCCGTTCAATGGCAAGTCCTGCACTGTCCGTTGATTGATTGTCTGTCCTACCGTCATGGTCGTTGCTTCAATAATCGGCGCAGTGGCCTCGACGGTAACCACTTCAGAAGTGCTTGCAACCTTCAGGCCAAAATTCTGCGCCACGTTGTTGCTAACTTCCAAAACAACATTTTTTGCGATCTGCGACTCAAAGCCGCTCATCTCCACCTGAACGCTGTAGGCTCCAGGGGGCAGGGCGTCAACTTCGTAGAAACCGCTGGAATTGGTGGTCGTGGAACGTTCGATCGCGAGGTTTGCATTCTTGACTGTCACTTTGGCGCCCACAACCGCGGCGCCACTTTGATCGGAAACTGTCCCTAAAATCTTGGCTGTAGTTTGGGAAAATGCGTTCGCTGCGAACACCAGAACAAGCAGCGACAGCATTAACGGGGAAAAGGCTACCTTCTTTAACATCTCACTTCCCTCCTAAAGGAAACCGAAAGTTTTTCATGCGAAATTAAGACAAATTCGAATAAATATAAAGCTAAATGGATGTTTTGTTGAACAGTCGTAACAATTTCCGGACCCGAAGCTTGCTTTGTTTTGTGCAAGCAGAGTTCCATTTCCGGTAGGAGATAAGTGACTGATTCAATGGAGTCTCTCGATCAGAGAGGACAGAGGGCTTCCAATATCAGTAGAGAGGGAAATAATAGGATATTAAAATTGGAAGCCTAAGATTTCGAACAACCGATGCACCAGAAGCGAGTTGAATAACCATCACCACGCTTTGTGATTATGCATGCATCTATTTTGGTGCTGGACTGCTGGGCATTGTAAGCCGGTTGCCGCTCGTAGCCCGAGGCCTTATCGAGTTCTCCGCCTGGGCCGGACTGGCATTCATAATATCCACCGTGAGCGGACGTTCAAGCACCATTTCAAGAGCAGTGTTCTGGTCGATACGCACGTCCTGCCCACGCGTAAACAGCACTTGGCCAAGACCAACAGCAGCGCCTGCAAGACCGCCGATGCCAGCGCCCTTTCCGCTGCCTGTCGCGACTGCTCCAATCACGGCGCCCGTAGCGCCGGTCTTGGCAACGGTGCCTGCGTCTTTGCCCTTTTGGCTATCAGCCTTTACGGTGCCTTCTTTGTCGGCGACGGTGCTGTTGCGGGAGCCCGGCGCATTTTCCAACGCTCCAGGCAGGTCGATGGTGTAGCCGTTCGGGAAAATCATTGTGGTGAAGTTAAACAATATTTCCGCGCGGCCTTTGATCCTTCCCGCCCGCTTGACCTGGGCAATCTTGCCTTTCACATATGTTCCAGCAGGGATCACAGCCACATTGTTCTGGGTCACGGGAAAACTGGTCTGGCAATAAACTCCGTCGCCCACCTTGGCGCTCCTGGTATCAATGGGACTCCGCAAGTGAAGCAATACCTGCGTGCCGGCGGGTACGGTTATCTGCGTCGGTGTGGTTTCGATAAGGTTATTGCTAGTGGTCACCACTTCAGTTTGCGCTGAAGCGTAGAGCGCCGCGAGCAGAATTGAGAAGAAGATCACGCCACGCATGTGAGTACCTCGCCAGGAAGGTATTGTAGAACTGGTATTCTAGAACTAAGTCTAGAACGTAGTCACCTGCTTATTCTTGCCTGCTCCATTTCAGAAATTATGGCTGCGGCGGCTTTCGCTGGGTCCGCAGCATGAGTAATCGGTCGGCCGACAACGATGTGGCTTACCCCGTTGCTGATTGCCTGTGCGGGAGTCGCAGTCCGCTGCTGGTCATTGGAGTCTGCCCCTGCCGGCCGAATGCCCGGCGTGACAATGGCAAAGCCTTCTCCCAAAGCTTTTCTTGCCATTAGAGCTTCGCGCGGCGAAGTAACAATTCCCTGGCAACCGGCGTTCTGCGCCAAAGAAGCCATGCGCAGAACCTGGTCAGAAACGCGCACTGAAACGCCTATTTCCTGCATGTCTTCATCATTCAGACTGGTTAAGACCGTCACGGCCAGCAGATTCATACGTCCTGCAGCGGCTTCAGTGGCTGCGCGCAGCATGGCAGAGCCACCACTGGCATGGAGAGTAAGCATATCGACGCGCAGTTCCGCCGCCGACTTTACGGCCAGAGCGACGGTCGTAGGAATGTCATGGAGTTTTAGATCGAGAAATACGCGCCGGCCAGAACTGACCAGATCTCGCACGATGCCAGGCCCTTCGGCTGTAAAAAGCTGGAGTCCGACTTTATAAATGCCCGCCGCGTCGCCAATGCGGGCCACAAGCTTTTGTGCCTCAGTGGCGCTCGAAACATCCAGGGCGACAATAAGGCGCTCCCGCATCCCGGAGGATGCGGGCAGACCTGTAATGACAGGAGAGTGAATGGCCATGCTCCCTAGTATATTTATTTTTCGCTTATTGTGCGCTAATATCCGCGATTCATAGCCACATTTTCTGGTTGAATCAGGTCAATACGGATACGCTCAACGCCATCACGGAAATTGAGCATCCGGGCAGCGCTATAGCTCAGGTCCATAATCCGGTTCCCAACGTACGGTCCCCGATCATTGACCCGGACAATGATCCACTTGCCATTTTTCAGGTTCGTCACCTTAACGAAAGTCCCCAGGGGGAGCTTCCGGTGCGCGGCCGTGAATTCGAACATATCAAAATCTTCACCGCTGGCCGTGGTCTTGCCGTGAAATTGTTTGCCGTACCAGGATGCTGTTCCTACCTGGTAGGGTTTGGGTTCAGCCTTTGAACTCTTCTGTGTTTGGTTCTGGGCTGACCTGAGTGCCATGGGGATGGCGCTATTTTTTACCTGGGGTTGTTGGTGGTTTGGAACCGGTGCCGCCCCCACGTTGGCAGCCATACAGAAAGCCGCCGCCAGAATGGACAGTACTCTGTTCATGCAAACTCCTTGACATACAGAATCTGGGTTCCCCTTTGTACATATCGACGCTAATTGTATGGAATCATAAGGATGAGAGGCAACCGCCTTATGTTCTCCTGAAACTCTCAGCGTGTCTTTTTTACAACATCCGGGGCAGCACGTAAGCTCCTAAGGCGAGGCCAGTTACCTTAATCATTGGCCTAAAGTAAGATGCCTGTGGCCGGAAAGCCGTTGTTTAGACACGACCTTTGATTTATCTCCTAATGTACTGATTCTAAAGGGTTAGTTAAAAGACAAATTTTATTTTTCAAAAAAATGTGAGAGAGCTCACTTTCACGGTGTGACGAGCCTTTTTGATTGGCGTCGCCGTTATGTTTGCTTCCGGCTCTTCTTTATACTGGCGGCATGCCAACCGACCGCGAAGTCGAGATCAAGTTCAGAATCGATGATATTGATGCCCTCACCGTGAGCCTACAGACTGCTGGATTCCGCCTGATCACGCCCCGCACCCATGAGATGAACACTCTCTTTGATCTACCCGGAGGCAAGCTCCGTCGGCGGGAAGCCCTGCTCCGGCTCCGCGAGTATGGCCCACGCTGGACGCTGACTTATAAGGACCGCAGTGGGAAGCAATCCGGCCGGCATAAGTCCCGCCGGGAGATTGAAACCCAGGTGGAAAACGGCGACGCCATGGGCCGGATCATTGAGGCGGTAGGGTTCAGCCCCAGTTTCCGGTATGAAAAGTTCCGCAGTGAATGGTCCGACTCCAACGGCCACGTCGTGATCGATGAAACGCCCATCGGGAACTTTGGCGAAATCGAAGGCCAGGCCAAATGGATAGACGCTACAGCCAAGCGCCTGAACATTTCAGTCAAAAGCTACCTGAAAGAGTCTTACGCGGAGCTGTTCGCGGCCTGGAAGCGCAGAATCCGGAGCAAGGCGAAGGAAATGACGTTTAAAGCAATCAAAGGCTAGAGTTCCGCACGCCGGTGCATCTCGCACCGCAGGGTTAATCCCAGTCCCGATGTATTGTTTTCGCGCTACAATTCTTTACGTCCTGTTCTTCCCTTCCCAGGAGTCCGCAAATGTATGACTACATCATCATTGGCGCCGGGTCTGCCGGATGCGTGCTGGCCAATCGCCTAAGCGAAGATCCCACGGTAAAAGTGCTGCTGCTTGAGGCGGGCAGCCGCGACACCCGCAAAGAAATTCACATGCCTCTGGCCTTTTCCAAGCTCTTTAAAGGCCCGTGCGACTGGACTTACTTCACCGAACCTGAGGCGGCGTTGGGCAATCGTAGCCTGTACTGGCCGCGCGGCAAGGTGCTGGGCGGCAGCAGTTCCATCAATGCAATGATCTATATTCGCGGTAACCACGCGGATTATGACCAGTGGCGCGACCAAGGCAATCCCGGCTGGGGCTACGCGGACGTACTGCCCTACTTCAAGAAGTCGGAGAAACAGGAGCGTGGCGCTTCGGAATATCACGGCGCCTCAGGGCCGCTCTGCGTGAGCGATCTGCGGACGGTCAATCCGCTGTCAGAAGCATTTGTTGCAGCCGGCGAGGAATCGGGCTTACAGCGTAATCCTGATTTCAACGGCGCGCAGCAAGATGGGATCGGCTTTTACCAGGTCACGCAAAACAAAGGCCAGCGCCACAGCTCAGCGGCCGCGTTTCTGCATCCCGTAGCATCACGCAAAAATTTGACAG
>JBAVUZ010000651.1:0-8032 GCA_049697035.1 Candidatus Angelobacter sp.
CTCGCCGCCGCTGAGGTACCGGAATCCAGGCAACCACGCAAGGAAGGATGCGCCGACGTGTAGCGCCGTTCAAAATCCGGACGCACGCGATCGAAAACTCACAAAAATGAAACGCTAGCGCTCCCAGTGTCATCACACAGAATAGAGGAGAGAAAAGAACTATGGTGAACGTTTACGTAGAAGCTCGTCCCAAGGGCCGCCCTGAAGGAACGCACATTGAGGATTATGTAATCGAAACCCATGCGGACCAGGTGCTCGGCACTTTCAAAACCCAGAAAGAAGCAATCGATTGGGCGAAGACGAATGGTCACCATCCCCTGGTCGCTCGCGTCCGGCACCTGAATGACAAGAAGATTCCCGACCATTGGCGGTCAGCGTAAAGCCTTTTGCAGGGTGGAATTTGATTCACTATTCTCGTCGCGCTTCGGTCACGAGAGAACCCAGTTTCGTGGCGTGACAAACATCACATCTTCCATGTGTCATCGTCCCTGATACTCAATCGTGGGCAATTCTTCCTGAAAGGACAGCTACGCTCTAAAAGCAGAAATAGCGCCCAAGGTCTGAGCTGGAGATTGAAGGAGTCACGTTGCCGATGCGGGCCAACTGGCCAAGCCGTATTTCTCTCGCCGCTGGGGCCATCTCCGCGGCCTTGGGCATAGCTGTGCTTGTAGGATGGTGGCTGGGCTATCTTCCGTTGATCCAGGTGTTTCCGTCGGTGGCCGCGCCCATGCAGCGGATGACGGCGCTCGGCTTTCTGCTCAGCGGACTGGCGCTCATTTTTGCCGCACAGGGCCGTCGACGGATTTCAGGCCTCCTGCAGTTATTGATCCTGGTCATGTCCGTTCTGGTCATCCTGGAATACGTTCTTGGGCTCAATCTGGGGATTGATGAGTTGCTTGGTCCGGCATACGTGGTCTCGCATACATCGCATCGCGGACGAATGTCTCCGGTAAGCGCGCTCTGCTTTGCCGGCGTCAGCGTGGCGATACTTGCCATGTGGAGCAGTTCATTCTCGCGGCGGACATCTGCGCTGCGCGGGGTTATTGGGTGTGTCCTGGCGGTGGTTGGTGGCGTGAGCGTGCTGGGCTTTTTCATTGGGCACACTGAAGCCTACGGTTGGGGACAGTTCACCCGCGTGTCTCCTCACACTGCGGCGGGCTTCATACTGCTGGGTTTTGGGCTTGTTGCTTTGTCCTGGCAGGAGAAGGCCAAACCTGGGCTTCCTGAATGGGTCCCGGTCAGCGCGGCGTTCGCCGTGGCTGCGGGAGTACTGGGGCTCTGGCAGGCGCTGGTTTTGCACGAAGAAAGCAAGTTTGCCGCGCTTTCCTGGATGCTGCTTGCCGGCGGCTTCGTGTTGGCAATACTTTTTGGCATCACGATTTATCTTGCCCTGCAGGCGCGCAACCGCAGTCGCGAGCTCCTCGTCTATCGCATGGCCTTTGAGAACAGTTTTGATGGCCTGTTGCTGACCCGGCTCGATGGTTCCATCCAGACGGCCAACCCAAGCGCCTGTGCCATCCTTGGCCGCACCGCGGAAGAAATCCGGCAGGCAGGCCGTGCGGGTATTATTGACACGGACGACCCGCGTTTACAACAGATCCTGGAAGATCGCGCCCGCACCGGGCAGGGCCACGGCGAACTCAGGGCCAAACGCAAAGACGGCAGCTTCTTCCCGGTAGAAATTTCTTCCGTCGTTTTTAAAGACACCAGCGGAGACCTGAGGAGCACTTTGGCCATGCGTGACATCAGCGGGCGAAAGCTCTCAGAGGAGAACCTGCGGGAAAGTGAGGAGCGCTTTCGCCGGGTGTTTGAAGAAGGCCCAATCGGCCTGGCGTTGGTAGGCAGAGATTACCGCTTCTTCAAAGTGAACAGCGCTTTTTGCCAGATGGTGGGCTATTCAGAAGCCGAACTGAAAACCCGCACATTCGCGGACATCACTTATCCGGACGACCTTCAGTCCGACATCGAATTGGCAGAGCAGCTTTTCGAGGGCAAGATCCCGTTTTACCGATTTGAAAAACGGTACGTCCGCAAGAACGGAGATATTGTATGGATCAACCTGACTGGATCAATCATTCGCGATGCGGCAGGAAAAGTTCTTTATGCGCTGGCCATGGTCGAGGACATCACTCAGCGCAAGCTGTCAGAACAGCAACTGAAAGAGCAGGCCATTCTGCTGGAACGCGCCCACGATGCCATCATCGTGCGCGACCAGCAGGCGCATATCGCCTTCTGGAACCATGGCGCCGTACAGACCTATGGATGGTCCGCGGAAGAAGCGCTGGGGCGCATTACCCATGAGCTTCTGAAAACGCAGTTTCCCATTCCTCTGCAGGAAATTGAAAACGCAGTAGCAGCCCACGGACAGTGGGAAGGCGAGCTCACGCACATCACCCGCGATGGCAACAAGATCGTGGTCGCCAGCCGATGGTCGCTGATGCGCAGCGGGTCCGGAACGCCGCAACGAATTCTGGAGATCAATCGTGATATCAGCTTGCGCAAGCAGGCGGAGTCGGCGCTCCGTCTCCAGACCGAGCGACTGTCGCTGGCCACGCATGTTGCATCCATCGGCGTGTGGGAGTGGGACCTGCGCACCAACCAGACCATCTGGGACGACACAATGTTTGAAATATACGGTCTTCCAAAAGATGCCGCAATGTCATACGACAAATGGGCACGGCTGGTGCACCCGGATGATCTTCCCCAGGTCGAAGAGTCGCTGCAACGCGCCATCCGGCTGAAGTCACAGGACTATGTTGACTTCCGCATCGTGCGCATTGACGGCTCATTGCGGCACGTCTCCGCGGCGCAAGGCGTGGTGCTTGACGAGCATGGAGAGCCAGTGCGCATGGTCGGCATCAACATTGACGTAACGGAACAGCGGCGGATGCAGGCGCAACTGGAAAATTCCGCGCGGCTCTCTTCGCTCGGCATGATGGCCGGTGGAATCGCCCATGAGATCAACAATCCGCTCACCGTGATTCACGCTTCGGCCAGCGATCTGCTTGATCTGGCGCAGGAAACCGAGCACGTGCCGCGAGAAGAGATACTACGGAACAGCAAGCATATCCGCGAGACCGCAAACCGGATTGCGCGCATCGTGAAGAGCCTGCGGCGCATCGCGCGCGAAGGTTCCCAGGATGATCTTGCCACCACGCAGGTGGACAAGATCGTGGAGGAAACGCTGGAGATGTGCCGCGAACGGTTTAGAGCCAGGTCAGTGAAGTTGATCATCCCGGAAATTGATCCCACGCTGAAAGTCGTCTGCCGCGAGGTGCAGATCGCGCAGGTGCTGCTCAATCTTCTGCAGAACGCGTTTGATGCCGTGGCGGACGAGCCCGGTGAACGCTGGGTGCGTCTGGATGTCGCGGTGCGGGAAAATGCGCTGCTGTTTTCCGTGACTGATAGCGGTCCTGGTGTGCCTGCGGAATTGAAAAGCAAGATCATGGAGCCCTTTTTCACCACTAAAGACGTGGGCAAAGGCGCCGGGCTGGGCTTGAGCCTTTCCACCACTATTGCGGAAGAGCACGGCGGCAAGCTGGAACTTACCGATGAAGGGGGCCACACATGCTTTTGCCTGACGCTGCCCATCATCAATGAAATGAGGCAATATGCAGCTAGCTGAAGCTACAGTCCTTGTGGTTGACGATGAAGAAGTCATCTGCGAAATCATTACAGCCTGGCTCGCGCGCCACGCGCGCCGGGCATTGAGCGCGGGCAATGGACAGGAAGCTCTTAAGCTGCTGACCGAAAGCCGCGTGGATGTAATCGTCTCTGACGTGCGGATGCCTGTGATGGACGGCGTGGCGCTGGTGCGTGCGATCGCGGCAACCAGCGCTGAACGGCCCCGCGTGATCTTTGTTACCGGGTTCAGCGATCTCCAGGCGCGCGATGCTTACGCTCTCGGCGTGGAAGCGATCATCGAAAAACCAATGGAGCGCGACCACTTGCTGGACGCGGTCAAAAGAAGTTTGGCAGAGCGCAACGAGCTTTGGAGCAAGCCCGCGGAGTCCTTGTCTGACAACGTGCTTGCCGCCAGCCCTGTTTGCCTGGCCAAATTTGCCAGTTTCGACGATGCGCTGCGCGATGGCCAGATCGCCTTTGGCCGGGGCGGATTCTGCCTGAAAACGCCGCACAAGTTCAGAGAAGGCCCTGTACAGTTCAGACTGGAGTTTCAGGCCGACCACAAAATTATTTCCGGAATGGGCATGGTCCGCTGGGGCAGTCCGGCAGAAAACCTTCTCGGGATAGAAGTTTTGTACGTTGACGATCAGGGTCGTGGCTGGATGGCCGATCTGGCTGAAAACAAGAAATTGGAGTCTTATATTCCACGCGCTCCAGGATTATCTAAAGAAGGCGAGAAGGTGGGCGCCGCTGCGAGCAACGCATAATGGCACGACTAACCGGGGTTCCCGAAAACCTGGTCTCTTGGTTTGTTGAAGTGTTTTAGCGTTCAGCGCGAGATGAGCGGAGCGAATCGCAGGTTGCAGCGAGTCGTGCCGTAAAGTCGACTGAAAAGATTTATCCCTTGCGCTGCAGGCCCGGGGTCCCCGCCGAGCCCGTTTTTGGCTCGGTGGGGTGGAGACCTGGGCGCGACGGAGTGGAGCGCACTAAAAAATCCGGCACGGTATCTATTTCCCGCATTCCGCAAACATCCCAAAGTGCACAGAACTTGCCCTACAACATTCGCGCAAGCGCTTCCACAGTCTCTCCATACTGCGCCGACATTTCCTCAACTTGCGTTGATATGATCGATTGAGGGAGTTTCTCCTCACCCCAAAAAACGCCCAACCACCACGCCATTGTCAGGAACTCAGCGGCCATGGAAACCTGGTTGGCAATGAGCGCAACAGTCAGAGAGAACCGTGCCGCGACGAAAATACAGACAACTGAAGCGGTAAGATAAAAAACGAACCCCATGGCAATTCCCGCCACTCGCGGACGCCAGGTGAACCCCAGGGACCGCGAATAGATGCATAGAATGCAGAAGGTGGCCCACAGCGCCATATTCATAACCTCCTGCACGGTCATCACCATTCTGATCAAGGGGCCACCGTGTCTCGCCGCGAATAGACTTCCGATCATAATGGCCATGGCCACCGAGACCGAAATGATGATCGCCACGTGCCGCCGCCCCCACGCAAAAAGACCAATTCTCGGGTCAAAAATCTTGTAATACAGCTCAAGAGCAACCGCAAACCCGATAAGGTTCAAGAGGATCATTACCCCATAGTTGGTGTATAAGAAAGGCATAGCCGCTCCAAAGCAGCCAAGGAGCAAACCAGCCAATCCCCCGACGCCTTGCCATGTCAAATAGAGGCTCATGACCGGATAACGCTTCCAGGCGTCCCAGCGAAGAAGCATGATGGCAAGAAAAAACTCAAGGGCCGTGATCCCGATAAACAGGATGCGTGAATAGAGAGGAAGCATGTGAAAAAACATACGGCTGGACCTCTTGCGTAAATTGGTACGGCGCCGCCCTTATGATACCTTGGCCCGTCGCTTTATGACCTGTGCGTTTAGCCGGGGGGACAAAGCGGCGGACACACGGTGCAACAATCTGCTGCCCTGATCGTCGCTGAACTCACCGGCCTTACCTCGCCAGCTGTTATCGCGGTCAGCAGCACGAAGGAAATTATCACAATGCGCGCCATTTTCATGCGAAAACTCCATGACGCCCGAACGGCTATGGCGTCAATCTAGCAGTTGGCTAACATTGTGTTCGCATCTAATTTACCAAGTTATGGTTTTGGAAACCACGAGCGTCAACCACAAAATAAGCAGGCGTTCCCATTTCGGGACTGTGTCTCATCCCGCTTAGAAAACGAGTCATGCGCGGGAAATCGTTTGCAGCGGGGTTCTATAAATGGGAATGATGAGAGAATGTTTTTCCCTGAGACGGAGGAAAGTTTGGTTCTGTCGTTCAACCCTTTCAGCAGACTGACTGCGGTTCGCGTGTAAGCATCTTCAGCCCAGCCGGCTTCGGCACAAGATGCCTTGTGTCGAACTGCCTCACCATTCCGAACGCCGGCAAAACCGAATGCGAGGTCGGTGTGCCAAAGGGGCGCGCAGTCAAGACCTGGCGGTTTTGGGCCAAACAAAAAAGGGGCTGGCGAATGTTGCCATTGCCAGCCCACATATGCTCCCGCCGATGCGCGTTATAGTGTGCGCTACACGTTAGGGTGTGACGGTTAGAGTTCCTTTTGAGATGGAAACTACATAGTTGCTGATTTTGCCCGACCCGTCCTTCACGGTGGGAACAATGTCATATGTTCCCGCCGCACTGCCGGTGGTCGCTGCGCTGTCCTGGGTTGCTGTAATGTCGTCACCGTTCTTGACGCCTTGTACGACGCCCGTGAAGGTGGGGTTTGGCTGCCCGGCGGCGCGCGCCGTATCATCGGCGCTGACGAGCAGCGGCGCAGCAGTAACCGTAAGGGTTCCGTTGTTGATGACCACGGTGTAGTTGCTCAGCTTGCCGTCCGGATCAACCAGGGTAGGAATGATTGCGTAATCTCCTACCGGGCTGGTGGGATCGGCAACCGTGCTGAAAACTGCCGTGATGTTGTCACCGGCCCTGAGGCCAGTAAAGGTTGCGGTGAATGCCGGGTTCGGATCACCGTAAAAGCGGCCGGAATTGATCGCGGTCACCACAAGCGTCGCTGTCTGCGCGTGCGCGGCTACAGAACTAGCCAGCATGGCCAACAGCAGGGCCGTAATGAACACAGTTATTGATTTTGGGCGTGTACTCTTGCCGGTGGGCAGGAGAGCGGTGGAAGGGTTCTTCAAGGCGTTCATGTTTTTATTTGTTCTCCCGAGTGTCTCAGCAGAGACGAACAACACGCAATCTTCACGGCGAACCATGAGGACCACGTTTTCGGCCAAGGCCTGAACCAGCCCGGCACGAAACTGTTGAAGGGATTTTGAGCCCGGAAGGACTGTGCTTACTCAGGTCCCCTGGCGTTGCCGGCCAACAACGCCGAATACCGGCGCCGCATGGCGCAACAACACCAATGCATGCTACTTCGCAAAGAATTGTTTGAAGGGATTGAGCCCGGAAGGATGCTGCCTCTAGCCCTGGAAATCGTGATGAGCATAACATGGGCCGGAGCAGAATAAGAAAGAACTTAACTTAAAATAACATTAAAATTTCTAAAAATTCTGACGTGATAAAGAGTGGCTTGCTTGCAAAAGAACCAGCTATCCCTGATGGTTGAAACTGCAATGCATTTTATTTTTGCATGGCGCCGGATGCGGTCACAGGAGACATTCGTCCGGGATGCGACGTATGCGTGTTGACGTATTCAGGACCGAGCAATTCATCAATCCCAAGATTGAGCCCAAGAACGTATTCCAGGATGACCAGGACGGACATGACAAAGATCAATAACTGGAGGAGTGCTGAAATCTGTCGACGGCCCTGGGCGGCAAAGATGAGCGCCACACCGCTGAGCAGAAAGCCGAGCGCCGTCATCCGCTGCATGGGCGCGGCCACCGACGGAAACACCTGAATCAACGGAAGATAACCCAGCCACCATCCCACCAGCACAGCTAAGCCCAGGGTCGCGGAAAGGGCTCCAGCGGCCAGAGAAATACGGCTTGGCCAGTTTGCCTGCATCGGCGTCATGACCCCTCAATCGCCAGCTCAGACCTTGGGTTATCTCTGCCTTTGGAGCGTAGCTATCCTCTCAGGCAGAATCGCCCGCGGTTAAGTATTAGGGACGATGACACATGGAAGATGTGACGTCCGTCACGGCTGGAAGTGGGCAGGAAAATCGACGATGAAAAACGGCTCGTTGGCCAGCCCCCCAGACTTTCCAGCGGCTGAAAGACTCCTTTGGAAAAAACATGTACAGGAGTGAAAGCCCATCGCCTTCCGTCAGCTCCGGGGAACTCGTACCGTGCGAACTAACCCGGATTTCTCACAAATAAATAGGAAAAAGCCGTTGTTCGTGGCATAAGTGATTTGTCAAAGAATCATTTAGCGCCAGAGGAGACAACGGCTTTTCTATGACAGAGTGTAATCAAGTCAGCT
>JBAVUZ010000652.1:0-1513 GCA_049697035.1 Candidatus Angelobacter sp.
TGCACAAATCCGCGGCGACGGCTATGGACCAACCGCTCAAATAACGATCACGCCCGGGGCTGAAGATGCTGTAAAAGAACTTGCTCTCGTGGCGAGCCGGTGCTCGAATGGCCACGCAATCCTTGACGGCGGTCGCTGGATCGCCCAGGGCTCGCCGATGGAGGCAGCTCTTGATGTGCTTGCGCGCCGCTTGCAGGTCGATGCCGAAGCTGATGAAAAGCTTCATCCCACAGTGAGAGAGTTTCCATTTGACCCCAGGCGCACGCGGATGTCTGTTATTGCGGGAAATCAGCTCTACGTGAAAGGCTCTCCGGAAGCGATTCTTTCCCTATGCAGCACTCCTGAGGCGACGGCGGCGCACTCCTGCCTTGTTGGCCGTGGACTAAGGGTCATTGCAATCGCAAAACGTACCCTCACAGCCGGTTTGTTAACTGCTCATTTGGAAGAAATTGAAACCGATATGGAACTGCTTGGGCTGGCTGGCATTGAGGACCCACCTCGTGAGGGTGTGTCAGAATCTCTGGCGCTCTGCAAGCAGGCCGGCATCCGCGTAGCCATTGTGACGGGTGATCACGCAGGAACGGCCCGGGCGGTGGCCGAAAAGATTGGCCTGCTGTGCCCCACTTCCATTGTGGTGAACGCTGATGAACTCCCCACAGACGAAGCGTTGCTGGGAGCGATGATTGATCGTGAAGGCACGGTAATATGCCGGGTTTCTCCGGAGGACAAAATGCGCATCGCTCAGGCCTTGCACACCAGGGGACATGTGGTGGCCATGACCGGTGATGGCGTCAATGACGCCCCGGCCCTACAGCAGGCGGACATTGGCGTCGCGATGGGGCGCAGCGGCACGGATGTTGCGCGTGAAGCCGCGGACCTTGTACTGCTGGATGACAACTTCAGCACGATCATTGCCGCAATTCAGGAAGGCCGCGCGACGTTTGCCAACGTGAGAAGATTACTCACCTACCATCTCACTGATAACGTGGCCGAGCTTGTTCCCTTCATCCTGTGGGCGTTGAGCGGAGGTAGGTTCCCGCTGGCCCTGGGAGTGCTTCAAATTCTCGCTTTGGACATCGGAACAGATCTGCTGCCTGCCGTCGCTTTAGGAGCCGAGCCGCCACGGTTGCGGATGTTACATCCGCGGACTCCTCAAAGCCACTTGCTTGATTCCAGCGTGCTATTCCGCGCTTTTGGATTGTTTGGACCTGTAGAGTCGATCGTTGCCCTGGCCGCGTTTCTTGGAACCTATCTCGAGGCAGGCTGGCATTTCGGGGCCAGCTTCCCATCCGGCCATGTGGTGCTTGCCGCTTCCGGAGCGGCCTTTACAGCGGTGGTCCTTGGTCAAATGGCCACAGCATTGGCCTGCCGCAGCATCGCCCGGCCGATAGGCGCGCTGGGTTGGTTCTCTAATCGCTTATTGCTCTTTGCCATCGGGGTGGAATGCTTGACTTTGGTGTTCTTTCTTACCTTCAAACCCGTGGCACACATGCTGGGCCACTCTGTACCGACT
>JBAVUZ010000653.1:0-4754 GCA_049697035.1 Candidatus Angelobacter sp.
ACCTTCATCGACCAAGGCTATTGCTTTAACTGCTCGGAATGGAATTTTCCCGACTCGCCGCTCAGGGGTGTTTATGCCCGGAATGCCCCTTATCAGCAGGTTACTGGCTGGGAATCTTTTGAACCCGTCCTTAGCCGCGCCGAGCAAATGGACAGAACAGAGCTTTGGGCGCTCACCGAGGGAATGCCGGAAGAATGGTGGTTCCGCTACGGCTCTCAGGATGATCTGTCTCGTTTGATCGAAACTCTTTATCAGCGGCGTTCATCCATCCGCGACCTTATCACCGGATTCCACAACTCCAGCCGGAACCCCTTCCCGAACTGGAGAGAATAAAACCAGTTCAAAATACAGCGCCGTGCGGCACTAGCCGCGCGGCGCTTTCCTTTTTTGCGGATCGTCCTGATCACCCTTTTTAGCCATTACCCCCGTCAGATGCCAAAATTTTTTCGAGAGGCGCACCGCCGCGCCTCTCGTACTCTCCGGGCGAAGCCCTCGCCAATACCGGTACAAGGCTTATGATTGACCGTATGGAGATATTCGCCGGATACGCTCAGGAAATGGCGATACTCCAGGCGATACTCCAATTGTCTCGGGAGACACAAGCGAAGAAGCGTTAAGAAGTGCCAGCTTGCACCGTGAATTCCTAACATCTTGCAACTGAAGTGGTTAGATCTGATTTTGGATTCAACAAGATGCCGCTTGCTGGAATTCCGAAAGGTGTGTAATGCTGAACAAAACCGTCCCTGGCCACCACTTTAACGGCTCTGAAATCAATAAGTTAGCGATAGGCTCTCGGCTGTGTACCTCCTATGTACCGCCGACCCGGTTTTCATCTTCGAAAAATTGCCCTTCCCGGAAGCCGATTTGCGCGAATTTTGGTTCGCCTCTACGCTCGGCGTTAATTCAGAAATTCTCAAGGAAGCAGCAAAATGCTCCACGTTTACACTCGCCATCTGGTCAAGGGCACACATTCCGGTGATGCTTACTGGCGGCGCTGTCACTGTTCCAAATGGATTCGCGGCGTTCTCCTCAACGGCACAAAGATCCGCCGTTCGACGCAGACCGGCATTGGGAAGCCGCAGAGAAACTGGCCCGCGAACTCGAAACCGAGATCGATCCGGCACGAGAAAAAGATTGAGGCGCGCCGCGAGTTCACGCTGCGCGAAGCCGTTGAAACATTCCTGGGCGATCAGAAGGCCCGCAGCTTAGGCAAAGAGACACAGAAGAAATATCGCAGCTTCCTTGCGCGGCAGTTTCTGGTCTGGGCTGATTCTTGCAAGATGAAATTTCTGGCCAAGGTCAGCCCTGCAGAGCTGACAAAGTTCCGTGCCAGTTGGAGCAATGGCGAGACCACCACGCATCGCAAGCATGAGATGTTGGCATCATTCTTCAGGTTCTGCCAGCGGAACGAACTCATCGGGAAAAATCCGATGGACGCCCTGAAGAGACCCAAGACCCCGGACGTGGTTCCGACCGACTATTTTCGGCGCGACGAGATCGATAAGATCATTGCAGCAACTCTCAAATACGAATTCGGCGTAGGAAACGATTGCCAGTGTCGTGGACTGCGATTGCGCGCGATGTCACTCTTAATGCGATGGGGTGGATTGTCGAGCCTGAATGCGACCAAATTGGACGCCGCTTGGGCGGTTTAGATTGTTGAGCACTGTTAACTGGGGATGTCTCGGGGAGAGAGGAAGCTGCCTGTTTTCAATATCAGCTCCCGTCCGCTCCAGATCATCGAGATGAGTGAGCATCGTGAGCGCGCGGCCGGTTCCGTCTTTGCATAGCTTACATTTTCCGCATGATGCTTCATTGAAGAATGCGGCAAGGCGGGTTGCGATTTCTACCATGCAGTCTTCGTGGCTAACACGATAACCATCCCGCCTTCCATATCACTTCCCGCGTCGCGTATGGCATCAAAATCCAAGCTGATATCGAACGAATTTCCAGTAAGCACAGCCGATCCAAGTCCCCCGGGAAACACAGCCTTGAATTCGCTACCGCCAGCCATTCCACCGCCGGCCTGGAGGATTAGATCACGCAATGGGGTGCCAAGCGGCAACTCGTAAATTCCGACGATCACCACCAACAAGAGAACTCGAGTTGCTAGCCGAGTTTTTCAACAGTCTCGGATATTTATGGAACCAAGTAAGTAGGTCATCCCAATGTTAATTTTCAAGAACGTGCACGCCTGAACATTGCCTTGACAATAACGGCCACGATCACGGCCACCAAGACTATCCAAAGGACAGCTGCCAGTATTGAGCCGAAAATGAGTGCAGCCACCAGAACCGCAACCGCCGCTACTGCCATGGCAATCCCGAAAATGAGCAGCTTGAACCGCTGCCAAAAGTTCAAAGGCGGAGATGTTCCCGGCGGGCCTGTAGGAGGCCGGGAGGAAATAACAATCTGCATCCTTGGGTTCATCGCTTCATTAATTATATGGCGACTTCAGAATAACGCCCTTGCTTCGGAAATCGTATTTGTTTTTTTCCATCTAGGCAGTCCTGGCCTTCGCCATATCCCGAACAATGTCAAAGCGCAGGCCTGACCAGCCGGGACCACGACCTGGTCCGGATTTACGCGCCATCCAGACAAATGTACTTCCGTCGGATGACCGGGTGCGACGGAAGTAGCGGTCTACCATGACGCCAGCGCGAGAGAGGATGCGATCAGCCACAAAGAACGGATGCTGCGGTTCCAGAATCAGGGCATGCGCCTTCAAATTCACAAAGCCGGTGGATGTGGCTATCTCCATGGTCCCGCGGCGCAGAAAGAGTTCGTCCTGCGGAGATTTTACCGGGACCATGGGAATCCAATTGTCCGGCACCGAAGTTTCCAGCGTGTAATAAAGGCTGGGACCGCCGGGTTGGGCCGTGGGCGGAGGCGGCGGAGGATCAGCTTTGATCCGTTGCAAATAAAGTTCATAGGCATCCAGAGGAGAATCCAGATCGCCCTGCAACTGATGCTCTACGGCCCATGCCATTGCAGCAAGATCGTCGCGAAGGAAGAGCACTTCTTCCAGCGCGTCGGCGTCATCCACTACTCCCAGGGTCGGAGCCATGGCAATGAAGTCTGAACGGCGGCCATTGCCTGAAAGCTTGAACATCGACCATGGCGTTTCGCCGGGATTTACCTGAGTCTGCTCGGAAGGCCGGATCAACGTTCTAACGCCAAAGGTATCAGTGACCAGCAACGTAGTAACTCGCTCCAGAGTACCGATGGGAGTGGGAACTGGCACCCAGAACCAGTCATTCCCGTAAACCAGCGCAAACTCCATCACCAACAGCTTGGCCAAATCCACATGGTCGGCATCGAGCTGGCCGAAGTCGGTGACGGCATCTTCAAAATTCCACCATCGCGCATCCGGCATTCCGCGAAATACCACGTGATTGGGAAGAAAGTTGAAACTTACCGGCGTGATCTGGGCCGGGTTCGCGGACGAAACCTGATTTGGCTGTGCCGTTTGCAGATCGAACGAGTACCAGTCGAGATGTCCGCCGGGAAAAACCGGCGCGTTTAGGAGCAAGTTTTCTTCCGGTACAGGA
Organism: Candidatus Angelobacter sp.; assembly: GCA_049697035.1. Classification (GTDB taxonomy): domain Bacteria; phylum Acidobacteriota; class Terriglobia; order Terriglobales; family Acidobacteriaceae; genus Angelobacter. Next base: position 3,552 of record JBAVUZ010000653.1, read on the forward strand.
GACCCAAGAGCAAAGTCGTATTGCAATCGCTGCGATTGCCAGGCTGTATCTTGTGTGGGCTCAGTGAAGAGAGACTTGCGGAAGGCGGCAAAATCCGCCAGGACTTTGGCCATCCCGGGATTGCCGGCTTCCGGAGGCAACGGAATAGCCCGGGTCTGTCCGGCGGCAATGGCATTCAACGTTTGGTAAAGAGCTTCACCATCGGTTACGCGACCGGCAGCGATAGAGCGAAACCGCAGGCAATCATTATTAGCGTAAGTTGTGTCAGAAGGTTTGGCAGCTACGGGAAAAGCCTGACGGAATGCCGCAATCACGGCATCAGGGCCGGCGATTCCTTCCTGGCGAATCAACGTTTCAAAGTACTGCCCGGATTGGACCGAGCCGCGCATCTGCAAGAGCACGGCTTCGCGCTCCACGTGGGTTTCCACCGGCAGCGTGGAATCGAGGGCCGTTGTATTGGCATCGTCGGGTCCGGGTCGATAAGTGGTGATGCTGCGCTGCTCCACGCCCATGGTAGCTTGGATCGGAGATCCCGCGTCATCTCCCAGAAACTCGCCGATTTGCCATTGGCGCGCCAAAAACCACAGCGGGTCCCGCACCTGGGCCTGCAGGCTGCGCTGCATGGATCCTTCGCGCGGCCGCGGCTCCAGCCTCGTCCATGTGGTGATGGACGGAATCCTGATGACCTCTTTAGCGAATGAGCTTAGCGACACTGGAAAACTCCTTGACAGTGGCAAAATTTGTTGAGACCGTCGCGCCCTGCAAGTTCAGTGCAAAATAAAGCGCGGGCAGAATCTGGCCGGCTTCCTGAACGCTGTCCAGATCAACAGTGCGGATCTTGGTGAGTTCCAGCGCTTCTTGAAGAATGCCGGTGACCAGATCGTCGTCCCAAACTTTCCGGTCATCTGGACAGACCGCCAGCAGCATAGCTTGCGGCGCTCGTGCCTTGGGCTCTTCATAATGGAAAGCGACTGCGGCATTTTCCTGTGTGGAAGGAATTCTTTCCGGCCATTCGTCAATCAGCAGGCCGGCATAAGAGTTTTGATTCACCGGATCACCCTGCGTGAGACAGGCGAATGCCACTCGCCCTTTTGCGGGCGGGTGCGCCGGATCAATGCCCAGTCCCAGCCATTTGTCACCGGCTACTTCGGGCAACTGTCCAAGCAAGAGCGGAGGCGGCGACACTTCCTGCGCGCCCAGCAG
>JBAVUZ010000654.1:0-4208 GCA_049697035.1 Candidatus Angelobacter sp.
CTTTTATGCTGCCGGAACGCTCGTCGGCGGCGTTGCTGCGCCTTTCATCTTCGGCCTGCTCATCCAGACCGGCTCGCGCACAGCTCTCTTTCGCGGATACCTCGCCGGAGCCTTGCTCATGATCGCCGCCGCCGTGGTTGAGGCTTGCATCGGCGTCCGCGCTGAACAGCGTTCACTGGACTCAATCAGCACACCGCTTTCGGCAACTGAGTTGGAAGATAGGCCGTCTCGGGTAGCGTAACGATCTTTTCTTCCGATCAGTGTCATCCAGTGTTGCTCTTCCTCTGTGTGCCTTCGTGTCCTTTGTGTTTAGCAGTTTTGGTTTCCGATCACGCGCGATTCCCGCGCGATCCTCGCTAGTTCGCCGCGCCTACGCAGCAGGTTTTGCTTTTCCGATCTCGGCGATGTCGGCGATCATAGCGATTCCGGCGATCCTCGTTGCCTTGACACATGCTTCTGCGCGGGCATCTAATTCACTCTCACCCTTAAGGAGGTCTTGTGAAGCAATTCATGGTTCTGTTTCTGCTGCTGAGTTGCACCGTTGCGTTCACCCAAAAGAAAAAGCAAGCCGGCAAAGATCCCTGGATCGGAAATTACAAGCTTGACGTAGCGCAGTCCAAAATCCCCGGCCAGCCGCCCAGGGAAGAAACCGTTTCGCTGAGCGCCGCCAACAAAGATTCCATCAAGTACACCATCTCAGGCAAAGATCCGCAGGGCGAATCCTACACCATGAACTATGAGGGCAAGCCCGGCACGGCCGCCCCGCAAATGGCTGAAGGCAAGGAGATCGCGCAGATCACGTATCAAATGCCCTCGTCGCATCAGTTCACTTCCCAGGGCCACGGCGCTGACGGGTCAACCAGCACCGGCACCGTCACGCTCTCACCCGACAATAAGTCGATCACCGTCCGCGAGCACAGCAAAGATCCCAAGGGCGCTGAGCAAGACATGACGATGGTTTACGTCAGGCAGTAAAGGTTCTTTGTAGTGTCGCCACCTCCCCATGTAAGACAAGTGTCAAGGCACGAATTTTATTCGTGCCGTATCCAGACTCCATACGGGCATCACAGAAGAAATCGATTGGCCGGTGCTATACTGCGGCCATCATGATCATGCTTACCCGACTCGCTTTGCCCGCGCTGGCGCTGTTTCTGTTTGCGTCGCCGGCCATGACTGACAACCTCAACATCAAACATGGCTTGTGGGAGTTCACGTCCACCTCACAAACCAAGGGTGCGCCACCCATTTCCGCGGAGCAAAAAGCCGAAATGGAAAAAGCCATGGCCAACATGCCGCCGGACCGTCGCGCCAAAATGGAAGAGGCCATGAAGGCCGCGCAAGCTGGAGCGGGCACGCCCCACGTTCACAAAAGCTGCGTTACCAAAGAAGACCTGAGCAAGCCCCTGGACCTGGGCGATGACAAGGAGTGCAAAAAGACTATCCTCAAATCCACTTCCAGTGAGCAGGAGGTCCGATTGGATTGCTCGAGCGGGACACATAAAAGCACCGGGACCATCCATTTTGTGGCGAATAACTCAGAGAGCGTAACCGGCACCATGGACATGCAAATGTCCGACACGGGCGGCGCCATGACCGTGAAGTCGAACTTCAGCGGCAAGTGGCTGGGCGCCAGTTGCGGCGACGTGAAGCCCATGTCTCATAAATGATGTCTCATAAGTGACGTCGCACAAGTTCTTGGCTGTTCTCCGCGTCTCCGCGGTGAGCTCTTGCTTTTTCGGATTCCGGCGATGTCGGCGATCTCGACGGTCACGGCGATTCTCGCTAGTTCTCCGTGTCTCGGTGCCTCCGTGGTAGGTTTTTGTTCTTCCGATTCCGGCGATGTCGCGCGATGTCGGCGATCACGGCGATCTTTAGGTTGTCAAAGATCTTTCTTACTGCCCGCCCTGAGGCGGTTTTGATTTACCCAATTACCAAATTACCCATTTACCAAATCAACCTAAAATTTACTCTGTAGTCAACACTCTCACCCCGCCCTACCCCCTCCCATATATCCCAGGTCATCCCACTTTGGCGTAGGTTTATCCCATCCCCCACAGGGGATAGCATCCCAAGCCGACCCGCCTATGGCTTACCATCAATTTTTACTACTTGATCAACAGGCTGATATCGCATCTTAGCGTACTTCCTGAAGGAAAGAAAGAGCGAATAAGGACATTGAACTATTTCCGACCATGCCCGTGCTTTTTCGCGACCTTCTCTTCCATCCGCCGCGGATCGCGTGCGTCGCTCCTTCAAAAGAGCCTAAGAAACTCTGGTCATGCCATAATATCTACCGCAATGGATACAGCTTTCCTCCTGTTTCGTCTGCTTCCGGCCTTCACCTTTGTTGGCTACGGAACATACTCCATTCTTGAAGTCTTCTTCCCATCGCTGCGCAATCCTGACTTCAATCGCTGGGAGGTGGATGACAACAGCGGAAGTTCAATTGAAATTTTCGGCTGGAAAAAAGTGCTCACGCCTCCAAGAGTGATTGCCCAGGGTTATTTCTCTGATAGCACGGCATGCGCAATATCAATGACTCTCGGCATCGTAATGATAGTGGCCGGCTTTTTGATAATCCGCCACATCGCCGGCGTGCCAGAAGCTTTTCCAGATTTATTCGACCTCTCATCGCGCTAGGTGTAAGAACTCTATTTCGCGACGACCACCTGCCTCAATGCTCCGCGCGCATCAGGCTGATGCCCTTGGCAATCACGGCGCCTGTAAACCCGAAGAAGCCGCCCACGAGCGTAACGAAAACAATCGTAACTGACACCGTGAAAATTGTCGGCCGTACCTCCGGTTGTCGCGTGTAAGGATGAATTGCAACAGAGAGGGCCCATCCAGCCGTTGAATCTGCAAGGCCAGCAACCAAGCCGGCAAGGAACCCACCCAATATCTGGCGATATTGAAAGCCCAGATAACCGCATGCCATGTAAAGGAAAACCGTCACCGACATCAGGCTGGCATAATCAAAATGCAGCAGCCTTGAGGCAAATGAGCCTGCCACGTCAAACACCACGATTGCGCTGGCGACCGAAATAAACAATTGCGTTTTGTTTTTTATATGGCCCAGAAATTACGCCACCGCTACCGCAACATCCTTGCCAATATGCGTCTGGAAGAGTCCCCGAAGCTCATTCACCTGTTCGCCTTGCAAAACTCGCTTGGGGAAAACCACGAAACACGCCGGGGAGGTGTAAAGAAGGAAGGTGTCGGTCGATTCAACATAGCGCAAGAACGCTTTCCAGCTCACCTGGCTGCTGGCAATTCCAGCATCCGTTTTCACGCCTTCATCGTTAAATTCAATGCGTCTTGGCTCGCGCAATGCCGGACTTTTTGCGAACTGGCTTCTGGCTGAAAGTAGATAAGTCTTTCCCATCCCGACCCAGATCCAGAACGCTCCCAAGAGAAACGGCGGAAGCACCACGTTCAGCGCGCGCTGGCCGGTAATTACAAACAGAACGCTCAACAGGAGAAATAGCACCCCGACCACCAGGACCAGTTTCAGCACCCAGCGTGTAAATGCCGAAGCTCCCTTCCGGTAATGTGCGCGGAAGGCATTGCGATAGTCATCAAGGGTAAATTGAAAATTTATGATCATGGAATTTAGGAGTGTACGCCAGATGCCCGCGATTGGGAATATGGAAAGCCTTGTTCTCCCCGCAATTCGCATGACCCCGCGAAGGACCGCCGGCACTCAGCCCACCTTGTCTTCTGTTTGCGTAACAACGCTTTCACGGTGCTCCACACGTAACAGGGCATGAGTTTACTCATGCCGTAAAACGCAAAAATAATCATTCCTCTCTGCCGAAGGCCCGCGCGCAGCGAAGCGAAGCGCATTTTTCTGATAACCTTTCGTTCGCATGCCAATCGATCCCAAAAAGCGTGAAGGCCACACAGAATTTGACCAGAAGTTTCTCAAGACCATTGATGAGCACGGCTGGCAAGTAATGAATGTTGTGCCTCGGGCTGAAGACTCAGGCCATGCGTGGTCCTATTCCACGGGGCTTTTCTACCACCACAAACATCCCGAAATCGTCATTTTCAACGAGCCCTCCGAACTTCGCCACAGCATGATCAATTCCATTGGAAACCGCGTAAAAGCTGGAGAGAAATTCGAGCCTGGCAAGGGCTATGCGGATATCGTTGGCAATTTTGACGTGCAGTTCCGGCCCATGCATCCCAGCCACTATTGGGATTGGATC
>JBAVUZ010000655.1:0-7118 GCA_049697035.1 Candidatus Angelobacter sp.
CCCATAATGTGCTCGGCGTGACTGGTGCAGGCGTGGACGTCACCGGAGCCGTCACGGCAACATCTTTTGCCGGCGATGGTTCGAGCCTTTCTAATGTTACGGCTACAAAGATCGGCACGCTGGCCCCGGCGGATATCGCCACAAACGCTGCCCTGAGCGCGGAGACGACAGCGCGGCAGGCGGCCGACACAACACTGCAAAGCAACATTACCGCTGAGTCTGGCGCTCGTGCCTCTGCGGACACCAGCCTGCAAGCCAGCGTTGCTGCTGAAACCACAGCCCGGCAATCTGACGTAAGCAACCTGCAAACCAACATCAACAACCTCAGCGCGGCCGATGCCAAGCTGACCACGTCCAACACCTTCACGGCGGGCACGCAGGACTTCAGCGGCGCCGGAGCAACGCTGCCGGTCCGCTCGGTCCTTACCGCAAACACGCCTGCGGCCTGCGTCGCCGGCAAAGAATTGCTGATCAAGAGTGACGCTCCCGCCGGACAGCAGCTCTTCATCTGCGATACCTCCGGGACGACCTGGAACCTGGTGGGCGACGGCGCGGCCAATGGAGTTTCATCCTTTAACGGCCGCAATGGCAGCGTGGCACCGGCAGCGGGCGACTACTCATTCGCACAGATTTCCGGCGCGGCGGCGGCTGGCCAGTTGCCTTCGAGTGTCGTTTACAACAACCAGTCCAACACCTTCACCGGCAACCAGACGGTCAACGGCAGCGTAACGGCAACGTCCTTCAGCGGCAGCGGTTCTGGTGTCACGGGCGTAAACGCCGCGAACTTGAACGGAATTCCGTCCAATGCGTTCGCACAGTTGCACGCGATCAACAGCTTCACGTCCGAACAAGTACTCGCCGCTTCCACTGCGGTAAACCCGTCGCTGAATATTCCGGCGGGCGTCGCCCCGGCTACACCGCTGGCCGGCGATGTCTGGAACACCGGCAGCGTTCTCCAATATCGTGACAGCGCCTCAACCACGCGCTCACTGGTGAGCACCACACAAAGCGGTGGACTACAATTGCTAAAGCTCACCGCATCCATCAGCCCTGCCAATGTCGGTAGTCAGGCGTGCGCTGAACAGAGCTTCACCGTTTCCGGCATCAGCACTGGGGACGTGCTGCTCAGTGTCTCGCAGCCCTCCACCAGCAGCCCGGGCTTAAACATTGCAATTGGCGGCTTCCGTGTTTCAGCCGCTAACACCGTGGTGGTCCAGTTCTGCAACGTCAGCCGGAACAACAGTACGCCTGTAGCGGGGGTTTATACCTTTGCCTTGATGAGATAACTGACGCGGCAAGATTCAAAGGCCCGCAGCTCGATGCGGGCTTTTGTTGACTGTGATCATGGATGGCCTGGGGATCCGCAGTAATTGTCGGGTTTCCAGCAATAAAATTTTTCTGTTCCGCGCGTTAGTACATTGTGTCTAATCTCTGTAGCAGCTGGATTTTGAGTAATCGGCGCAACCTGGTATCCCTGGGTTCCGCCTGAATATCCGACTCCTGGCTGCGCTCCTTAGGGTTTCAGGTGGCGACCTGAAACCCATTTTTGTTAACCAGCCTTCGCATTAATAAGTCGGTCCAATAATAAATCGATCCAAGGGCGTGTCCATGGCGACACACTGTCTATGTCGCCACACGTATGCTCCATCTCTAAAATCATATAATCCATTATTTATCAATAAGTTACGTCTTGGCTGCCCGTGTGCTCTTAATCCTGGTGTCACCGACACAAGGAGAAGATCAACATGCGGCGGCTAGTTGTGATCTCAGGAAAATCAAAAATCATTGCGACTTTCGCGGCGATGGCCCTCTCGCTGACGAGCATCCATCTGGCTGCCAAGGCCCACATCGCCAGCCTGCAGCGCGAACAGGAACGACTTGAGCGGTCAGCGATTCAGCAGCCATTGACGCTCAGTCAGGACTCGCAAGTTTCGGCAAGCCAGCCGGCAGTCCAAATTCCGGCAAATCCGGCAGCCGTCGATCAGAAACCTACTGCTCCCAAGGCCCAGCCAACCCACCCTACCGCCGCACCGGCAGCTATCGACCACAGCGCCACGGTAGCACTCAAACGCCAGATCATTATCAGCATTGCGGACCGCCAACTGGCGGTCATCGACCATGGCCAGGTATTGAAGACCTATCCGATTGCGGTGGGCGCGCATGGCACCCCAAGTCCCGACGGCGACTTTGTGATCATCAACCACGCCAAAGATCCCGTCTATCGGCACGGCGACAAGGAGATTGCGCCGGGCAAGGACAATCCGCTGGGTACGCGCTGGATGGGACTGAGTTTGAAAGGCTACGGCATTCACGGCACCAACGTGCAGAGCTCGGTCGGCAAGGCAATTTCGCACGGCTGCTTCCGCATGCGCAAACAAGATGTCGAGGAGCTTTACACGCTGGTTCAGGTGGGCGACACGGTAATGGTCCGGCGTGAGCGCGACGCAATGATCGCCAAAGTTTTCTCTGCTCCGTCACCAACGCAGCCAGCGGTGACACTGGCCGCTGCGACAAACAGCGAAGGAGCACCTGCGGCAGCAGTTCCGACAACGGTTGAAACCACGGAGCAATAGGAATGAAGAAATTTGAACCGCAGAGAACGCGGAGATCGCAGAGATTCGGTAAAGCAAAAGATTAGCCGCGAATTGACGCGAAAGAACACGAATGAGGCATTGAGGTCGGGAAGCAATGCAGTTGGAGCAAGCAGGTGAGGCAAATGGGTACCAGGTAAGGAGTCCGGTCCTTTGATCATCTGATGTTCTCCTATGAGCTCTTTGAGACCTCTGCGGTGAAAGGGATTTTGGAATTTTAGGAGGCATTGCGATGTTGTTCTTGAGATATCTGCTGTTGTTCACCGGTTGGGGCTTGCTTGCGGCCGCCGCCATCAACGTTTTCAAAAATCTTTACCAGGTTGTCCAGTATCACCGCCAGTTGCGACATATAGCTCCAGGCTCCGAATCCGGGCTTTCATCGGGACCGGAAGGCGCCCCCGCGGAGCGGCCATTAACCCATGGCGCTACCGTGGAAAAACCGCAACTGAACTGGACCACTGCAACATGGGCGTTTCCTGCGGCTTGGCCGCCGCTCATCCTTGCTGCCGGCATAGTGGTGGTGCCCAGCGGGATGGGTGGCATCAGAGTGAGCCAGACTGCAGGAACGCTTCCAGGCACGTTGTATCCGGGCGCGCATTTCATTGTGCCGCTGCTCGATTCAGTGGTGCTGTATGACATACGCGATCAGGTATTGACCACATCGTCCGGCAGAGACGGGCTTGAGTCTACCAGTGAAGCTGAAGCAGAAAAGCGGGAAGCAAAAAATAAGAAAGCCGACGCCTTCACCGTTCAATCGCGAGAAGGCCTGAGCATTGGCCTGGCGATTACGGTGCGATATAAGTTCGATCCGGCAAAGCTGGATTACATCCATGCCAACCTGCCGCAGCCGGTGGAAAAAGAAATTGTGCCGCCAGTGGTTTCCAGTGTCTTTCGCGAACTGGCGCCGAATTATACCGTCCGGGAAGTTTTTGCCACCAAGCGGGAAGAGATACGGCAATCTGCCGCGGACCGCATCACCCGCAAGCTGGGAGCTGACGGAATTATTGTGAAAGAAGTGATGCTGCGCGATGTTCAGTTGCCGGAGGAATACGCCAAGGGCCTGGAAGGCCTGCTGCTGAAAGAACAACAGAATGAAGGCATGGGCGTGGAGACCGAGATGAAAGCCAAACAGGTAAAGATCGCGGAGCTGGAGGCCGAGGCGGCGCGCGTTCAGCAGGTAAAGCAGGCGCAGGGCGCGGGCGAAGTGCGAGTGTTGCAGGCCAAGTCAGAGGCCGACGCGATGCAGTTTACTCTGCCGCTAAAGCAAAAACAGATTGAGCAGTCACGCCTGGAAGCCGAAGCGCAAAAAGAAACCACGGTGAAAAATGCTGAAGCGCAGGCGCAGGCCAAGGTGATCGACAGCAAGGCTGAGATGGAGCGCCGAGGCATGCTGGCTGAAGCCGAAGCCAACCGCATCCGCATTGTTGCCGTGGCCGATGGTGAACGCATGAAGTCAGAAGCCGCGCTGCTCAAAGAGAGTCCGTTGTTGATCAACAAGATCGTGGCGGAGCGCATGTCTGACAAGCTGCAGATCATGATGGTGCCATCCGACGCCAAGATCTTTTTCAACGACATCATGAAGAGCGCCATCACCCCTGATGCTTTGACCAACGCCAAAGCAGCACAGGCCGCGGCGGAAGAAAGTGAAGGATCCGACCCGGAGCAGGACGAGCAACCAGCGCCGGCACAGCAGGCAACCAGAAATAAGACGTGGAAAGGAAGATAAGTTTCTGCCGGTAGTTCTCCGGGCTGCTTTGTCCCCGCCGGGACAGGCGGCCCGCACCGGCGGAAAGCTTAAGTATTTTCACCACGGAGATGCAGAGAAGAGATGAGGATTCTTACCGCGGATCAACGCTGATTCACGCGGATTAAGACCCAAAGTTCGGTCTGAGGAAGTTGAAGGCTTGGTTTTTCTGATCCGCGATCATCCGCGCAAATCCGCGGTTAGCTCAGGCGATTCAGGCAATCTTTTTCTTGTCTCAATGACTCCGTGGTGGATTTGCTCTTGACTAGTTCATTTCCCCGATTGCTAATTGCGATGTTTTCCAGTCAAATGAGGAGCTATACCAAGCTTTCATTCAATGTTAATGACCGCCCATAGACGATGGCCGTGCGCGTTTGTGTTTTGGATTGTGGCCGTCGCTTCAGCCGCGCCGCAAGAGGCCGCATCTCTTCCCGCGGCTGCCACGGAATTTGTCCAGCTCATACAGTCGCGCGCGGGATCGCCTTCGGCGGTCGCAGTAACCTTCCAGAACATGTCTTCGCTTTCGCCGGAACGGCAGGAAGCGTTGCAAAACGCAATCTTCAATGCTTTCCGCAATGCCAACGTGAGGGTGGTGAAACCGGAACAGGCAGTGGCGGAAGCGCACATCACTTTTTCTGAAGACTGGCAGGGCTATTTGTTGATTGCAGTCATTCAGCAGGGATCGACCAACCAGACGATGATCAAGAAGTTGCCGCGCCAGCAGCAGACGCAGGCGGCGCACGCCACCACGCTCACTCTTCGCAAGATTTCGGTCTGGCAGCAGGAAACGCCCATTCTGGATTTTTATCAGGATAACCAAAATCTACTGGTGCTGGAGCCCAGCCAGCTTGCGTTGTATTCAATGGACTCAGGACAATGGCGTCCGCGGCAAACGCTGGGAATCCCGCACCAGAATCCCTGGCCGCGCGATCTGCGCGGGAAACTGGAGGTTCGCGGCGCAGAACTCAATGTGTTTCTTCCTGGCGCGCGTTGCAGCGGAAAAATTTCACCTCCGTCGCTCGATTGTCGAGGCAGCGACGATCCGTGGCCAATCGGCGAAGGGCTGGTTGCGTTCTTCAGTCCGCGCAGGAATTTCTTTAATGGCCTGTTGGCCGGAACCAGCGCAGGAGCTTCTGTAGCGCCTTTCTTCTCCGGAGCAACATGGCAAAGCAACGACCAGCATGTGTGGCTTTTTACCGGCACGGACGGGCATACGCAGCTTTTTCAAAATGATCTTGGCACGCCCACAGCAACGTTCAACGGCTGGGGAAGCACGCTGGCTCCCGTGCATTCAGTTTGCGGTACAGGCTGGCAAGTGCTGACGAGTTCACCCGCGGATACTACACGTCCAGATAGCGTGCAGGCGGTGGAAATTTCCGGGCGAGAAGCTTTGCCGGTGAGCGCGCCGGTGGATCTAGCGGGTACGGTGGAAGCGTTGTGGACCGCGGGCAATTACGGTCAGGTAGTAAACGGAGTGTTGCATTCACAGCAAGGAAAGTATGAAGCGTTTACTCTTACAGTTATTTGCAATCAGTAGCCTGTTACTGCTGGCGGCCAGCGCGTATGGCGGCTCGCGTCCGCGCTACGGCGGCACTGTGCGCATTCTGCTTCATGACCGCGTGCTATCCATTGATCCACTCAGCGATGAAGACCGCCCCGCCTCACGTGATCGTATGGCTGCGATGGCGTTTGAGAACCTGACGGAAGTAGACGCGCAGGGCCGTTTGCGTCCGGGGCTTGCGGTTTCATGGCATGCGGACCAGGCCAAACGCGCATGGCAATTTCGGCTCAGGCTGGCAAACTTCCATGATGGAACCGTCCTGACAGCGGCCGATGTTGCAGCGAGCCTGGCGAAGAGCAATTCGGCATGGAAATATTCTGCCATTGACAGACAGACTGTCTCGATTGAGACGCCTTACGCCATCCAGCAGATGCCGGAGTTGCTGGCCCTGCCGCGATATGCAATCGTGAAACGCCAGGCCGATGGCAGCAATCCGCCAATCCTGATAGGCACAGGAAGCTACAAGCTTAACCAGTGGCAGGCCGGAGAACACGCGCAGTTCACCGCCAATGAAGATTACTGGGGCGGACGTCCGTTCGCTGACTCCATTGAATTTCAAATGGGCGCATCTCTTCGCGATCAGTTGATGGACCGCCAACTCGGCTCCTTCGCGGCCACGGAATTAAGCGTTGACCAGATTCGCAACGTGGAGCAGAACAACCAGACGGTTACATTGTCACGTCCTGCCGATCTGCTGGCGGTTGTTTTTGTGCAGCCGGATTCCGGAGGAAGGCCGGGCAGGAAGCTGGTTGACGCGCGCGTGCGGCAGGCGCTGGGCTTGACGATCAATCGCGCGGCCATCAGTAATGTCATCTTTCAGCGCAGGGCCCTTCCCGCTTCAGGGCTGTTGCCGCAGTGGCTTACTGGATACGAATTTATGTTTAACGGCGCATCTGACATCAATCGCGCCAAAGAGCTGCGCGCGGATGCGGCGGCTTTTGTTGTAATCAGTCCGATTGCGCTGGCGTATGATTTTGCCGACCCGCTGGCCCGGCTGGCGGCTGAGCGCATTGCCGTTGACGCGCGTGAAGCCGGTATCATCGTTCAGCCCTATGCTGAGTCCCATCTCTACAGCAAGGCGGCGCGAACGTCCATCAATGCAGATGCTGTTCTTCTGCGAGTGCCGCTGCAGTCGCTCGATCCATCGGTCGCGCTGGCGGCGCGCATCGACGATCTTGGGCTTTCCCAGGAAAGCACTCCGGCGATTCTTGGCGCTACGCGC
>JBAVUZ010000656.1:0-8850 GCA_049697035.1 Candidatus Angelobacter sp.
GACATCGATTGGAAGGCGTTGATGATCTACGTCCGCCGAGCGATTGTCCTTGGCAGGGTGGATGAGACAAAGACAGAATACTCGGAAGCTCCCGCCCCGCTTGATTCATCCCTAATGGAATCGCTGCTTGAGTGGAGGCGCAAGTCTGAATTCTCGAAAGACGAAGATTGGATTTTCGCTTCGCCGTTCAGCGCTGGAGAGAAGCCCTATTTCCAGACCGCAGTTCGAAAGAAGGTTTTTGCTGCGGCACAGAGAGCGGGCATAGCGCACTTGCTGCGAGGGGAGCCAACCAAGATTCTTCGACACTCCTACCGATCATGGCTGGGGACGACCAATGCGCCAGTGGCCGTGATCAAGGACCTGATGCGCCATGCTGATATTCGGACCACGTTCAACGAATATGGCAATGGACTACCGGCCCCGATGCGTGAAGCCAACAGCAAAGTCGTGCGAATGGTTTTACGCTGAACGGTTCGGTATTTTGTAGGTTTTTTCGCAATTGGACGGTAGTGGACGGTACGATTTTCACTAACTCACTGATTCAAAAAGAGAAAGTTGGGGTGGGTAGTGGGGGTCGAACCCACGACATCCAGAGCCACAGTCTGGCGTTCTGCCACTGAACTATACCCACCGTAAAGGCTAGACACCCATTTTACACGATTTCAGCAGCCCACCCGCGACAATGCGCATGGCAGGTTGGTTGGCTGAAAGTGCAAAGATTGCTAATTCATACTGCAGGAGCCAGGGCCGCGAGGGTCGCCGCAGCTACCGCACGGGCCGCTTGCAGGGCTTGTTGTGCGAGACTTCTCGCCTCCGACGGCGAAACTGGAAAGCTGCTGGCTCAGCCGTTTGCTCTCACATTTTGGGCAGGCGGCTTTTTGCTTGCTCATTACAATGGCTTCAAACTGGTGGTTGCACTGCTGGCAGACGTATTCAAAAATCGGCATATTGCTGGCTCGTTTAAAATAGTTACAGCATCATTCATTATAGGCGAACTCGCAAGAGTTGGTTTCTAGCAGCATGGCTGAAAATCCAAGAGACCCGATTTTCGATCCATTTGTTCCGCGCCGTTATCTGCGCAATCGCCACGCCATGACGTTGGCCGGCAACTTTCTTCCCCGCAAAAATAACCTGCCTACGCCGGAAGAATGTCTGTATCGGGTTGACGCCGATACTCAGGTCCTGTGCCACTGCCACTGGCAAGCCGACTCCGAGGGCCGGCCGACGGTAATTATTGTCCATGGGCTTGAGGGTTCAAGCTTGTCACAATATGTGATTGGCAATTCCGCAAAAGCGTGGGATGCCGGGATGAACGTTGTCCGGATGAACATGCGCACCTGCGGAGGCACGGGAAAGCTGACGCCCACGCTGTACCATTCTGGGCTTTCAGGCGATGTGGGTGCGGTGCTGCGCGCCGTGATTGAACAACGAAAAATTTCACGCGTGGGATTGATTGGTTACTCGATGGGAGGAAACCTGGTTCTGAAACTGGCCGGTGAACTAGGCGCGGATGCGCCTGCCGAACTGAAAGCGGTAGCGGCAGTTTCACCGGCGGCGGATCTGGCCGCCTCGGCGGACGCCATGCATATGGGTGGCAATCGCATCTACGAATGGAAATTCCTCGTGAGCCTGATGCGGACGTATGAACGCAAACGCAAGTTGTTTCCTGACACATATAAAAAGGTTGATCGCTTTCCCACCACTATTCGGGAATTTGATGATGCGATTACCGCGCGTTATTGCGGCTTTGAAAGTGCGCAGGATTATTACACTCGCTCTGGCGCATATCGTGTGATTGAAAACATCGCGCTACCTACTCTGGTGATTCATGCCACGGACGATCCTTTTATCCGCCTGCTGCCGGAAACCCGGGCTAAGATCATGGCTAATCCCCACATTATGCTGTTGGAAACGCCTCATGGCGGCCACTGCGCTTTTTTGGCGCAGCCAAATGGATACGACGGGCGCTGGGCGGAACGCCAGATTATGCATTTCTTTCAACATCATGGAATGATCTGATGCAAGCTGATTTTTCTGTTGAGCTGGGCGGCGGCGCTCCGGCGCTGGAAATCCCGTGGCGGTCCAATGATCCCAGCGTCCGCTACTATGATCTGAAAAGCCATCCTGAGCTTTTGCTGCAAATCCCTGAAGCACGTGCCTATCCAGAACTCAATTCGTTTCTTTCGCGCATCAACACCGCTGAATCTCCTCTGGCAACCGTAAAGTGCGATGTGTGGTCAAGCAGCGAAGTCGCGCCAGAAGAAGAGATCTTTGGTGATCGAAAATTCGTTTCTTACATTGACCTGATCTTTGTGGATGAACCTGACCGCTATTCTTTCGAAAAACATGAAGCGTTTGTCAAAGAGCTTTGCCGACTGCTTGACCGCGCCCCTGAAATTGCTGCCACCGTAGAACTGGTCGTTCGCCACTGTTATTACCATCAGGAAGCCCCTGTCTCTGATAGTAGCGCCAAGTCAGAAGGCACATGTTCATCGGCAACGATGAGCGAGCCAGCTTCGACTTCACCAGGAAATACTGAAGACGTAGAGGTTTATGAGCAGATAGATCGCGTGCTTTGCAGCGGGTACCCAGAGGCCACGAGTCTAAGGCATTTTGATGATCTCGCCGACGCTACGAATAATGACGAACATTTGGATATCGCTACTCATGACAAAGGTACCAATGTGACTCCATTGGAAGAAAACGATGATCACCGATTGCGAGATAATCCCCGTTTGGACGGCCCGAACGTTTCCGTCACGGGTTTCTGCATAACAGCGTATGTGACCGGTTTTGGTGACAGCGACTATGACCCGGTACGTCGATGGACAATCGGACTGAATCTATTGCAACACGCCATTGTGCAATTGAATTCCAATTTACAACGGAGTCGCTAAACTCCAAATCCTAATTTCGACCTCTCCCCTCTGTTACGTTGGAAATCTGCGTCGGGGGGACACCTCAATCCCATAAATGTCCTCCGGATGGTCCTGTATCTTCCGCGTCGTCATATCTCGCGCGTACTTGAAGATGATTTTGTCATCAAAGCCGTTGAATCGATTCTGCCCTTGGCTACGATTGGTTTGAACGTCGATTGCCGGTCTCGGTGTCTCCAGCTCCAACTCGCCAAAGTTTCCCTTCAGCTTTCTCCGGCTTACCCTATTGCGCGTGTTACCGCTGTGATCCCCCGATGGATTATTTTTTCCCGTAACCTAGATGATCGGTCAGCTCTGCTTGTAGCCGCTCGCTGTCGATTGCCATCGGTCTCCAATTCTCCTATTCCGATGGTCGTTACACAGTTCTTTTCATCTCTTTCATATGGCTGGTTTGGTGCACTCCAAGTGGAGCAGCGCACAGCTAGTTCTGCAAGTTGGTCGCATGGCCCAGCCGGAGGGCATCCTAAAATACTTCAGCATTCTTCCTTGGTCTAAAGGTCGGGTTTCCCGCTCTTTACTGGAGAGGAGAGTCCCAGCCGATATGTTACGTCCCTCTGCCTTCTAAGCAGAAGGCTACAATTGCGTTAAAGCAATATAGATATTTAGACTTTTAATGATGTCTCACATTATCATCCTTGCTTCAAGGTATCATAGTTTTTCGATGCTCTGTTACTATTTTCCATTTTTTCTCGTCATGCGCTAGTCTTATCAGTATATTCTGCTATTGGCGCTACTTTCTTCTAGACGATGGGTAGCTGTGGATTGTCTTCTGTCACAGGCCCCCGGACCCGCTGGATATATTGCCTTTCCTGAGCTCTCTGAATACCGTGCTGCTGAAATCCCGGAATTCCATGGACCTCGCTAATGCCGTGCAACCGTCTGAAGCGGGGAAGGCCCTGAAGCCGGTGAACCATCTGAAGCCGGAGATCCCCTGAAGCCTGGGAATCCCCTGATCCCTTTAGGCAGCGGACATTTTGGTTCAGAATGGCAGACTGGGATCATCGTTACAAATCCAGGAGAGCTTGAGGAATATTTGGCGCGAAAAGATATCTCCTGCTATGTGGTTCAGGTTTGCTCGGGTGATTGAAAAGATATCGATCAGTGCTAGTTGCATTTGCCAAGATATCCACCGCACTAAGCTGTGTCGCTTTGACATTGCGCATTGATAATCCGGAAACATATTGAAGTATAGGAAACAACGCAAGAACATAATGATGAGCAAATTCATGGCGAGTTATGGTGCACCAACTCGCAAAACGATAGCGATCGTCAATAGAAATGATAGATCTCGACAGGAAACCAAATGGCAAGCTTTTATAGAAGAAGCGTGGCAGGCGAACACAAGATAACTTATTGGAATGTAAGAAGAAAAGCTTGATCAGAGCTAAATCCGATTGCCGAATTTTATGCACGGCACATTCTGAGAGTGAAGTATGTTGTTTGATTATATCCATTTACTCGGTTGCATTCACCTTCCCGATTTCCCAGTGCAGGCTGCGCTGCGCAATAAGACCTCGCTTTCGCCTGACGAGGTGCGAGCCTATTTTAGAACTGTTCCGATAGCGGTATTGGATGGTCCAGGCTCATTGCTGAAGGTGTCTGCATGTAATGAGCAGGCGAGGAAGTTGGGTATTTGGACGGGGATGACCAAGTTGCAGGCCGAAGCTTGTCCGGGAGTAGAACTGCGAAAAAGGGTTGCGAAGCAGGAGATGCTGGCGCATCGTGCGTTGCTTGATTGCGGTTATGATTTTGCATCGCGGGTAGAGTCCACTTGCCCGGGAACGGTCATTCTTGATCTGAGTGGAACTGAGCGCCTACTCGGATCTTCGCGACAGATCGCGCAACAGCTGGCGGAGCGAAGCTCGGAGGCTGGATTTGTGGCAAATATAGGAATTGCCACAAATCCTGATGCGGCTTACTGCGCTGCACGCGGCGGCGCGGGGACAACAATCATCGCCGCCGGAGAAGAGGCGCGGCGACTGGGCGGGTTGCCGGTGGAAATCCTGGGGCTTGAGCCGGAAGTGCTGGATACACTGGAGAGCTGGGGCATACGAGATTTCAAGTCCCTGGCCGTGCTGCCACAGCTGGAGCTTTCACAAAGGCTCGGGCAGCATGGTTTGCACTTACAGCGGCTGGCGCGAGGAGAGGTACGGCGCGAGCTTGTTCCGGCAGAGCCGCCGAAGCGTTTTCAAGAGAGCGTCGAACTGGAAGAAGCGATTGATCTGCTGGAGCCGCTGGGATTTGTGCTGAACAGACTGCTGCAACAGTTGATGACACGGCTGAAATTGCGGTCTCTAGCTACAGACGAAGCGCGCATCCATCTTGAACTGGAAGTTTATGCTGACCAGCAATTAGAAGTTAATGCGTTGTCGAAAGCGAACGGGCCACTCCACCAGTGGAGGTTGAAGCTTCCAGTCCCCACGCAAGATGGAAAAGTGCTGTTGAAATTGTTTCAGCTTGATCTAGCGGAGCGGCCGCCGTGGGCGCCCGTCCGAAAGGTGACGATCGAAGTGATGCCGGCACGCGTGCGCACCACGCAGGCCAATTTTTTTCAGCCGACTGGGCCTGAGCCGGCAAGGTTGGAGATCACGCTGGCCCGTCTACGCGCACTGCTGCGTGAAGCCGATGAAGAAGGCCGCGGGCGGGTGGGGGTTCCTGTGGTACTCGATTCATATCGTCCCGATAGTTTTGCGGTGTTGCCGACTTACGCGCCAAAACAAAATGACCAGCACAGACGAAAGCGGCTGGATGTTTCACTGTTGCCAATGCGCATGTTTCGGCCCCCTGTGAGGGCGCGGGTGCAAGTGCTTGGCTATGCGCCGGCGGTGATCGCCTTCAAGGACATAAGAGCAAGAGTAACGCACGCCAGTGGGCCCTTGCGCAGCGACGGCGAGTGGTGGACTGGTCGTGACGCATCGCAACGGGAAGAATGGGACTTGGAACTGGAAGTCAGTGGAGGAAAGAGTGTCTATCGAATTTTCAGGGAAGCGCAAACGGACGAGTGGTTTGTGCAGGGAATGTACGACTGAGAGTGAGCCGCGACAACAGCGCCGCGCGGCTTTTATCGCCACAGATTACGCAGAAAAGCGAAGACGGAAAAAGATCAAAAGAAAAGAGGCTGCATTTGGCGGCCTCTTTTCTTGTTTCATCGACTTGATGTCTTACTGGCTGTCACCGCTGGGCGACGATCCGGATGCTTTGCCTTTGTTCAGCTTGGCGTCAATCTGCTGGGCTTTTTCCAGATGCTTTTGCAGCGTTGGCAGCGTCTTGCCGGTCCACTGCTTCAAGTCAGGATCTTTGGCATTTTGTGACTTGTCCGTGAACTCCTGGACGTCCTTCTGATGGTCTTCGACCATGCTGTCCATGTAGTCCTTGTCGAGCTGTTTTCCGGTTTCGCTGGAAAGCTTTGTCTGCAGCTCTTTGGCAGCGTCGGGCAGATCGTCATTGAAGTTAAGGTTCTTGGTTTGCGCGAGTTCCTGTAACTCATTGAGCGCTGTGGTATGGTCTTTCACCATCATCCGGGCGAACTGCTTTACGCTGGGATTCTTGCTTTTGGCGGCGACGATTTTCCCTAACTCAACTTCGGCGCTATTGCCCTGTGCTGCCTTGGTGACGAACTCCTGATCAGGGTTGCTGGAAGGACTGCTGGCGGAACTTGGTTGAGCGGTGGTATCAGGCGTGGCAGCTTTGTTCGTACTGGTGCAGCCAACGCTTATTAATCCCAGCACCAGCAGGGCGAATGGGCTGTGTCTCATGGATGAAAACTCCTTCGGCGGTGTTAATCAGTTTTGATGTGCGGACGGAGCGCGGGGATGGCGGGTCCTGTTGGTGCTGCGTGGAAGGTGCCAATGCGCCGAAGGATGCGTTGCAACTGGTCGGTGGAATATGGTGTCCTCATCCAGAGCCTGGATTTGATGGGATGATGCGTTGACGGCTACTTGGTGGGAATATAATCCCGACTTGATTCGACCCGTGAAGAATAAGAAGATGTTCGACCGTTTCAAAGAATACGTGAAGTATGGAGCAGGAAGGCCTCCAGGCACGATGTGGGCCATGGAGAAGTCGTATTTTGAGTGGAAGCACAAGTATCCAAATAGGCATGATTACGTATATTTGCAGATGGCATTGCAGTCTCGCTATCCACTTCGGAAAGAAATCTCCGCTATCGCTGAGAGGTGCACAGGTTTAGATGATGCCATTATCGAAGCGGTTCGGTTGGACTTCGGAGAGTTTGTGGCACGGATGTTCGAGTCGGCTCTAAGTACATTCCCACCATGCTCCGTGTGCGGACAGTTCCGTGCTCTGAGCACCGTTGATACGCTGTGCTATGGATGTCGGAACTTCGGTGACTTAGTCCCGTGTCATAAATGCCGCCTTTATTGGGAGAAAGATGCGAAATATTGTCAGAAATGTGGTGCAGTCTTGAGCTCAGAACAGGCAATCACTCCCAACAGGACAAAGGAGTCAGTAGCACAGCTTCTCCCTACGCGGGAGCGGAAATCAGAATTCTTACCGAGGTTTGATTTTAGTGACGAAGAATTATCTCGGTTTGCGATCACATTTTTGCTTGTGGGGGAGTGGACAGACTTGGCTTCCTCTGAAGAAGGTGCAGCCGAGTCTGTCATGGCTTTCATTGACCGTTTATGTCAAACCCAAATCGAAAGGCAGGATATAGTTAAACAGGTCTTTTTCCCTTTACAGATGCTGCTAATGGCTCGTAGATATAGCGACTTTAAGACCATCCAACAGGAACCCGCTTTCAGTAAAACTGGCCAGAGCAGTCTTCAGAGACTCTTTGCCTCGTTTCTTTCAAAGGGGCGGGACGGTTTCATTGCAGAGTGGACCGACACGTTCTCACATTCCGACCGCCAGGACCAGAAAAGGACGGATCTGGTGGCCCTCGCAGGCGGGCCGGGGTTTTCAAAAGACTCGGCGATCATAGCAAAGGGAGTTGATAATGAGGTGACGATTTTTGCAGAGTATTGGTACCTCGCGTACAGATACGGCCGGATGGGACTAGATTGGAAGCTCGGGTTGCAGGCGCTGCGAAAGAGAGATCAGAATGGCAAAATGTACGATGTTTTCAAGGTCGAGTTGTCGGACGGACGATGCTTTGATGTTTACTTTGACATCAGCCATCTCCCTTATTGAACGGATGTCGGAATTTAGTGTTGGTTCTGAGCGCGCTCCGCTGTCGCTGCGCGCAAGCCTACGGCAGTAAGGAATTCTCTTTCCTGAGCGAGGGCGGCACGACTTCGCAGGCCGTCGCTCGCAAAAGCTCGCTCCGCCCTAAGCGCTCAAGTCGTGCCCTGTTACGTGTCTCTTTGGCAGTCAGCAATTTTGCCATTTCCTATTTCCCGCTTCCCTCAAAGCTCCTGACAAACTCAATCAAACTTCTTACCCCGATTCCTGACGGGCCTTTGGCGATCCAGCTTTTGTTTTCTTCCATCCATGCGGTGCCGGCGATATCGAGATGCAGCCAGGGCGTGTCATCGACAAATTCCTTAAGGAAGACGGCTGCGGTGCTGGCGCCGCCCCAGCGTCCGCCGGTGTTCATAATGTCGGCGATGTTGGAGCGGATCTGGTCAAGATATTCCTGATCGAGCGGAAGCCGCCAGAACTTTTCGCCCGAGCGTTGCAGGGCCGTGGTGAAGTGTTTATAAGCGTCTTCATCATTGGCGAAGACGCCGGCGTTAGCGTAACCCAGCGCGACCACGCACGCGCCGGTGAGAGTGGCGGCGTCGATAAGATGAGTACAGCCGAGGGTGCGGGCGTAATAAAGGCCGTCGGCCAGCACGAGGCGGCCTTCAGCATCTGTATTAATGATTTCAATGGATTTGCCGGACATGGCAATCTGCACGTCGCCCGGCTTCTGCGCTTTGCCGCTGGGCATGTTTTCAGATGCGCAGACAAT
>JBAVUZ010000657.1:0-5463 GCA_049697035.1 Candidatus Angelobacter sp.
TGCGCAGGCGTGGCTACGCTGCCGCCCAGCGCCGTGAGCACAACTTTTTGCGTTGTTCCAGGAGCCATGCCCGCAAATTCCACCAGCGCCCCGGTTTCTTCTCCACGCACCCAGTGCGGGACAACAACTTTCTCCAGCTTCACGTCGAGCCCCAGCTTGCGCAGTTCTTCGGCCACATACTGCGCGGCAAAATTCGCCTGTGCTGACCCCGCCGGTCTCGGTCCGATGTTGTTTGTCAGGTGGGCAAGCTCGTCCCAGGCATAGTCGCTCTTCAGGGCCGCTTCCTGCAGTTGCTTAAGTTCAGCGGTAAGCTGCGGCGGGTAGGCGGGCGGCTGCTGAAAATTACGTTGCGCAAAAATAAAGCTGGTTTGAAAAAGAATGAGTATGAAAACGCAAAGAGACTTCAATCGGGCCCTCCAGAGGGTAATTGGCGCAGCCATTATATAGACAGGATCACATCCACAAGGTCCGGGGTTCCATCCCGGCTTCCTTGGCGCACGAAATTTTGTGCGGACGGATGAAACATTTTGCTTCCAATATCCACTAGTCCTGTAGAAGTTTCAGCAATGAAAATTTAAGCGAAGTGGTTTTGGGAGTATCGTTCAATGTCCCGGACTAATCTCATCAGGATTTTCTGCGTCTCTTGTGCCTTGTTTCTGATGCCGGCTTACGCGCAGCAGAAGTTTGCCGACTACCCGGTGCACGCAGCGGATTCTTACGCCGTAAAAGCCGAGAACACGGGCCTGGTGATCGGGGCCCAGCCGGTGGAAGATCCTAAAGAGCAGAAAGTTTACTTTGACACAGAACTTACACCCAGAGGTTTCATTCCGGTCTTCATCGTCATTGAAAATCGGTCCAGGGAAGACAGTTTCCTGTTCGATAAATCTGCCATTACCTGCGGTCCGGATGAGACCGGCATTTCGCATCTGGAAGTACGCTCAAAGGCAGAGCGGCCAGCCGTACTTGGTGTCTCAATGATTGCTCCAGCGGCTGGGTTCATTGTTATGGCAAAAGTCATCAATGCCTCGCACGTTCAACAGAACATCCTGAAAAAAGAGCTGCAGAGCAAGACGCTTTCTCCCCTGGCGTCCGGACACGGTTTCCTGTACATCCCCGCGCCGAAAAATGGCCCCCGGCCCAAGATCCACTTGCGGGTGCCTGTGACCAAGTTGAACGCGGAGAAACCTGAAACATTTGTTTTGGACCTGGTTTTTTGAAAAATCATTTCAAAGTGAGGACACGCATGACAAGGAGTCGTCTATTTTTTCTCGCTTCGGTATTGCTGTGCACAATCACTCTTCCTGCCTTCCTTATGGCCCAGGACCAAACCACTCCGCCGGCAGACACCAAGCCGGCGGCAGACGCGCCATCACCAGATACAAAGCCGGCAGATACCAAGCCAGCAGACACAAAGCTGGCAACAGATACAAAACCAGCAGATACAAAGCCAGTGACGGACGCAAAGCTACCGATTAAAGCGGCGCTGGTTCTTACGCCGGAATTCTGCGCCACCAAGATCAAACCAAAAGGGCCAGCTCTTACCAAAGAGTGGGGGACATTTGAAGTCGGAAAAGCTGCCTGTGAGCAACTTGAGCCCGCGCTCAAAGAAACTTTTTCCAATCTGACCCGGGTGGCTGCGACGCCCGCGGCACAGGAAGCGCAACTGGTATTGCTGCCAAGAATCGTGGATGTGAACGCCACCACGGCAATGGGCGCGTTTTCCAACCGTGAGATGGTTGTGGTGCTGGAATGGACAGCAAAAGATCCAGCAGGAAATACCGTCTGGCTGGAGACCGTACAGGGTTCTGCTAAACATCACATGGGCAACCTGTTCACTTTCAAGAAGAATCAGATCCTGATCGTGACGGATTCAGTGAAAGATGCGGCAGTGCAATCGGCCAGCAAAATGTCTTCCTCGCCGGAGTTGCGCAAGCTCACTCAGTAGCCAGGTGTCATAGCCTACGCCGGGCATGTTTCTTGCCTTGCTCAAGAGAGACGTCCCGGCGGGAGCCCGAAAGGCTTCCGCTGGGAATTGGTATTCGTGACATGAAAAACCCAGAGTCCCTGTTCGTTTCCGCCACTCAGCTGCCCGGAATCGAACACCACCATCCCGGAACTTACACCGCCAAACTTGCGTATATCTGCTAGGCATTCAACTGCTTGGGCCCGTTTCCCTCGTTCGGGCATTGAATTGCCACTGTCTTTATTTCCGAACATTTCAGCTCGCCTCCGGAGGGCGCTTCAATGAGGACCTTATTCCAGGACATCCGTTACGGCATGCGCATGCTGTTGAAGAATCCCGCCATGACCACGGTCGCGGCCTTAACGCTTGCCTTGGGCATTGGCGCAAATACCACCATCTTCAGCGCCGTCAATGGGCTCATGCTGCGGCCGCTGCCGGTGGCCAATTCTGACCGGCTGGTGGTGCTTGATGGACAAGCGCAGGGAGCGCCCAACCCCTCCAGCCAGTTTCCTTTTCCCGACTTCCAGGACATTCGCAGCCAGGCCGACGGATTTTCTGACGTTCTTGGCTACACGCTGAGCCTCGCCGGAATGGAGAGTGGCGGCAAGGTTGAGCCGGTCATTTATAGCTACGTAAGCGCAAACTTTTTCCAGGCCCTGGGCCTCAAGCCCGCCGTGGGACGATTGATCTACGGCGCAGAGACGGAAAAGCGCGGCACGGAAAATGTCGTAGTGCTCGGCTATGACTACTGGAAAAAGCGGTTCAACGGCGATGCATCGATTGTAGGCCAGCAGGTAAAGATGAATGGCCACTCCGTCACGGTGATTGGCGTGGCGCCGGAAAGCTTTCACGGGACCTATTCATTGGTGGACATGCAGGCTTACCTGCCCTTCGGCATGAGGACGTTGTGGATCACCGGCAACAAGGACGACTACTGGACCAAGCGGACTGACGGCGACGTAAAACTTCTGGGAATTTTAAAACCCGGCGTCTCGCGGCAGCAGGCACAGGTTTCAGCCAACGTAGTGGCGCAACGCCTCAACCGGCAATTTCCTGAAACGCACAAAGGCAACACTTACCATCTTTATCCTGAACGGCTGGCGCGGCCTGATCCTGATCCCTCCAACGGCATGCTGATCGTCGGCATATTGTTCATGGTTCTGGCCGGCATGGTGCTGTTGCTGGCCTGCTCCAATGTTGCCAACATCGTGCTGGTGCGCGCCACGGCGCGTGAGCGCGAGCTTGCCGTGCGTACTGCTCTGGGTGCGGCGCGCAGCCGCATTGTCCGCCAGTTGCTCACGGAAAGCCTGCTGCTGGCATTGATGGGCGCAATGCTTGGGACCTTGGTGGGTGTATGGGCCACTCGTTTGATCAGCTCGATTCATATTGCGGTGGCGGATATTCCCATACGCTTTGATTTCAGCTTTGACTGGCGTGTTTTCAGCTTCGGGTTTGCCATCGCGCTCGTCACCGGTCTGCTCGTCGGTCTGGCTCCGGCGTGGCGCGCCGCCCGTTCCGATTTCAACAAGGTATTGCATGAGGGCAGCCGCGGCATTCTGGGCTCAGGCAAGTCCAAAGTGCGCAACGTGCTTGTCGTCGCGCAGGTGGCCGTCTCATTAATGTTGCTCGTGGTCGCCGGCCTCTTTGTTCGCAGCAGCCAGAACGTTGAACACACTTATCTCGGCTTTGATCCGCATAACGTGCTCAACCTCACCATGGAAACGCGGACGATCGGCTTTGACCAGCCTCGCACAGAGCAATTTTTCCGCGAGATGAGAGACCGCATTCGAGTATTGCCGGGGGTTGAGTCGGCGAGCATAGCCACAACTGTGCCCATGGGATACTCCAATGAAGCGAGCCGGGTCTTTGCTGAAGGACAGCCGCAAAGCAACCATGAAGCGGCGCCCCGCGCCCTCTACAATGCGATTGATCCAGCGTATTTCAGCACCATGCGTATTCCCCTGCTTCGTGGCCGGCTCTTTACTGAGCAGGACACCGGCAATACTCCCAGGGTGGCGATTGTGAATGAGGCCATGGCGAATAAATTGTGGCCCGGACAGGACGCGCTGGGCAAACGCTTTAGTGACGCCGCTGCCTCCGGCCCATTCCTGGAAGTTGTGGGCGTGGCCAGGCAAGGCAAATACACTGACCCGGTGGATACGACGACAATGTTTTACTACGAGCCCATCGCGCAAAACTTCCGTTCATTTGTGACGCTGCAAATCCGTACCGCGTCCGCGCCGGAAGCCCTGATTCCCATAGTGGAAGAGAAAATCCGCAGCCTGGCGCCCGGGCTTCCGATTACAGATGTCCAGACCATGGAAGAGTCCCTGGGCGGCGTCAACGGATTCTTTCTCTTCCGGATGGGCGGCCGCTTTACTGTGGTGCTGGGACTTCTTGGCCTGGTGCTGGCGCTGGTGGGAGTCTATAGCGTCATCTCTTACGCGGCATCGCAAAAGACACATGAGATCGGCGTGCGCATGGCGCTGGGCGCCGGACGTGGTGACATCCTGAAAATGGTCATTCGCCAGGGCTTTATATTGGTCGGCGCAGGACTGCTGGCAGGTTTGGTCCTCACTTTTCTTGCCGCCCGCGGAATTGTATCGTTGCTCGTCGGCGTCTCGCCGTCCGATCCTGTCACGCTTATCTCTGTAGCCCTCTTGCTGGCCGCTGTGGGCTTGCTGGCTTCTTACATTCCCGCACGCCGCGCCATGAACATTGAGCCGTTGCGTGCGCTGAAACATGAGTAGTTTTTTTATAGGGAGTAAAAGCTCGGGGATCCGCGTAACACTCGGGATGTAGATATCCGGTAAATCTCCCAACGGCCCAGCCAGTTCGCGATACGCCCGTTTACAAAGACCTTGGTTGCAAAATCCGGAAGGCGAGTGCCGGGGTTTTGAATACAGCAAGTTCCTGGCGATCAGAGCGCTTCTGTGGCGGCAGCAATCGTCAGTTGGATGTCAGCTTCTGAATGCGCGGCGCTCATGAACATGGCCTCATATTGTGATGGTGGCAGGTAAATGCCATGTTCCAGCATTGTGCCGTGGAATTTGCCGAACGCCTGCGTGTCTGATTTCGCGGCGGTGTCCCAATCGTGGACCGTGCCGGGCTGGAAGAACCATGTGAACATCGATCCAACGCGGTTGGCTGTGAGCGCCACGCCTTTCTTTTTTGCCGCACTTAGAACGCCATCCACCAACGCTTCGCTGCGCTGCTCAAGCTGACGATAAATCTCGGGATGCTCCCGCAACTCTCGCAACGTCGCCAGTCCCGCCGCCATCGCCGCCGAACTGGTTGCGGATGAACTCGGACTCGGGATTCGGCACCAGGGTGCCGGCCACGGTCACGTGAGTTGGGTTGGAAAAATTGCGAGCGTCGAAAAAGTCGTTCCGCAGATATTCGTAGGCCTCGCCGTGCCACTCGTTGGTCCCGGAGCGGGTGGCGATATTGACGATCGAGCCAGAATTACGTCCATATTCCGCGCTGAACGTCGAATTGTC
>JBAVUZ010000658.1:0-2328 GCA_049697035.1 Candidatus Angelobacter sp.
CCATTCAGCGTAACAACCGTATTGCGCACCGCAGCTACGGACTCAAATGATTGCGCCTGGTTCCGCCAATCGACAAAATTCGGATAAGAGACGGTAAACCTTGGAATCAATTTGGTTTTTTCCATCAGCAGAACCACTCGATCTGAATCAGGATAAGGAAGTGGCCGCAGAAGAACACCGTTGATGATGCTGAAGATAGCGGTTGTAGCGCCTATGCCCAAGGCCAAGGTAATGATCGTGACCGCCATAAAAGCCGGATCATTCTTGAACCTGCGGATTCCGAATCGAATATCCTGTAGAAATGTTCGCATTAAAAAGCTTCTCCTGCTTCCGGTGATCAAAACTGTTTGGTGAGATTCAAATCAGGATGAGTGACTGGAACTCCGTTCGCGAGCGGATTGCTCCATGGCATCTTTCAGACTCTTAGGACGCATGTCAGTCCAGTTTTTGTCGATCCAATCGAGACACTCCCGGCGCTTCCCTTTAGGGCCGGTTGCTCTCCAGCCAGCAGGAATGTCACGGAACGCTGGCCATAACGAGTATTGCTCTTCATCATTTATCAATACAAGATATTCTGCATTTTCATCTTCAAATGGATTCGTCATAATATGCTCTCGTAATACAGTGAAAACAGCGTTTTTGATTATAGGCTCATATGATTACCATTTAGTACAGAGCCCGGCTCTAGGAAACATTTTCGTAACACGGGTCCTATCGTCGCAAGATTCTTGGAATCCATGATTCGTGCATGGCGACAATGAACTTCATGTATCTGAATTTGGCCTCTGACATAGGGCTTCCACTGCGCTGGCGATAAAACTTCCACACGGCTTTCTGTGGCAGCAAAAAACAACATGTCGCCCCTGAATACCCCAGGCTGGAAAGCATGACGCAGAATGCCAGCGTGTTTCACAAACCTTAACATGCGCTCAACTTGCTCGATCTCAAGCCATCCGAGCACATGCCCTATCTGGCGCGCAACTGCAATCACAGTAGAAACATCCGCCTGTTTGCCCTTCAGATACGAGGTATCAAACTGAACTAACTCAAAAAGTTCGTGGATGCTCGGCTCTCCCCAAATCTCATTCGCAGCCCTCGGATAGCTATCAAGTAATGCCAGACATCCCACCTCTTGCCCTTCTTGCTGTAAACGACAAGCAACTGAGTGAGCGATAAAACCTCCCAGTGACATGCCAACTAAATGATAGGGTCCCTTGGGCTGAATGTTGCGAATCATGCCAAGGTAGGTCTCAGCCATATGTTCGACGCTATCCGGTAACGACTTTTCGGTTTCAATGCCGTCAAACTGAAGACCATAAATTGGCTGCTCCGGACCAAGCTCACGTACCAGTCCGGCATATCCCCAACTTAATCCGGAACCGCCATGGAAGCAGAAAAGTGGCGGCCAACTGCCCTGTGAACGCAGCACTAAAACCGGATCGAGCGCGCTCTTAGGCGAAATTCCAGACAGTAAGCGCAAGTTCAACGCGGCCACGGTAGGCGATTCAAACAGGGCGCGCAAACTCAGGGATACACCCAGAGAATCGCGAATCCGGCTGGCAACGCGGGGCGCCAGAAGCGAATGGCCGCCGAGAGCAAAGAAATTGTCATTCAGGCCTACTCGCGGCACACCAAGGACTTCCTGGAATATCTCGCATAGTTGCCGTTCATGATCAGTAGTAGGCGCAACATACTCTTCTGTTTGAAGCTCCGGGGCGGGCAAAGCTCGCCGGTCCAGCTTTCCATTCACCGTAACCGGTATTTTTTCCAGCATCACAAAGGCTGCCGGTACCATGTATTCAGGAAGCACAGAGCCCATTTCCGTTCGCACCATCTCAATATCTATAGTTGCAGACGAAGCCGGTTGGATGTAGGCCACGAGCTGCTTACCAATGCCGCCATCTTCGCGCACTATAACTGTGCATTGTTTCACCCCAGCGCTACGGCCTAGAACCGACTCAATCTCACCAAGTTCGATTCGATGTCCCCTGATCTTGACCTGATGATCAATCCTCCCCAGATATTCAATCTCTCCATCAGTGCGGTAGCGCGCCATATCCCCACTTCTGTATAAGCGGTCTCCTGGCTGTTTGCTGAATGGATGTGGAACAAACCTCAATGCTGTAAGCTCAGGCCGGTTGAGATAGCCGCGAGCCAGACCTGCGCCTCCAACGTATAACTCTCCAGGAATGCCAACTCCTGCCGGCTGCATAAATTCGTCCAGGATGTACGTCTGCAAATCTGGAATACGCTTGCCAATGATGCTGGTACTTTGCTGTGTCGTTTCCATCGTCAAGTGTTTGTATGTCACATGCACGGTGGTCTCGG
>JBAVUZ010000659.1:0-3365 GCA_049697035.1 Candidatus Angelobacter sp.
TGGAGCGCTATCGTGTGGTGCAGCACGGCGTCTCCATGTATTTTGGCTCGGCTGAACCGCTGAACCGGGAACACCTGCGCCGCCTGAAAAAGCTTGTCCGCCGCACCAACACACCTTGGCTTACTGACCATCTCTGCTGGGGCAGCGTGGACGGGCGTTATTCCCACGACCTGCTGCCGATGCCCTACACCTTTGAGGCCGCAAAGCGCACCGCGCAAAAAGTCCGTGAAGCCCGCGACTTTCTGGAAGTGCCCATCGCCGTGGAAAACGTGAGCAGTTACGCGGAATACCACGTTTCTGAAATGACTGAGTGGGAGTTCCTTAACGAAGTCGTTGAAGATGCTGACTGCGGCATCCTGCTTGACGTCAATAACATTTACGTCTCATCGCGCAATCATAGTTTTGATCCGTTTGAGTATCTACGCAGCGTGCCCGCCGAGCGCGTGGCCCAGATCCATATCGCTGGCCACTCCAACTACGAAAAATACATTCTCGATACGCACGATCATCCAGTGCTCGATCCCGTGTGGCAGCTTTACGCCAAGGCCATTGAGATGGTCGGACCCACGGCAACACTGCTGGAGTGGGACGATCACATCCCATCTTTCGATGAAGTCCACAAAGAAGCGCTAAAAGCGAAACAATATATTCCGGCCAGTTCGGCGGTGGCATCATGAGCGCGGGCAACGTGAACCCGGAGCGCATGAACTTAGACCAGCTCCAGCGCGCCGTCTTTGACGTGGTACGCCAGCCGCTGACTGAAGATGAGCGCATGCGGGAGCAAACGCTCGACGGCCGTTCGACCAAAGCGATTGCTGAAGCGATCGTGAAGCCGAATGACCGGCTGACCTCGGTCGAGCGACTGGAAATCTACAACCGCGTTTACTGGTTCCGGCTGCTCTCTTCCCTTGCTGACGATTTTCCCGGCCTCCGCGCCGTCATCGGACAGGAAGCTTTTGACAAAGTCCTTCTCGGCTACCTCACCGAAATGCCCTCGGTGTCATACACGCTGCGCGATCTCGGATCGCGGCTGGAAACATGGCTGCGCGCGCATCCTGAGTTTATCTCCAGCAATGAGCGCATGGCGCTGGACATGGTGCGGCTGGAGTGGGCAGACATTGAAGCCTTTGACGCCGCCGAGTTCCCTGTGCTAACGCAAACGGAACTCGCCAATCTGGGCGAAGACCCGGTCTTTCATTTGCAACCGAATCTCCAGTTGCTCGATCTCGCTTATCCCGTAGACGAACTTTTGCTCAAGGTGCGCGAAACTGAAGACCCGGAAACCGATATCTCCAGCAACGTGGTGATGATGGACCACTCCGATGCCGCGCCGCGCAAGCAGCTTCCTCTGCCCAAAGGCAAGAAGGTTTTTCTGGCCGTTCATCGCCAGGAAAACATCGTTTATTTCAAACGTCTGAAGCCGGAAGGCTTTGCGCTGCTGCGCGCCTTGCAGCAAGGCCAGCCTCTTTCACAGGCGATTGAGACGTCCGTCAACTGGTCCGGGAAAAAACTGGAGCGCGTGATGGAGCAGTTGCATGACTGGTTTGCCAACTGGTCGCAGCTGGGCTGGTTCTGCCGTCCGCCGGAAAAAGAATCTCAACCATGAATGGCTTAATGCAAAAAGGTGAAGTCGCTTACGGCTGGTTTCTTAAGGCAGTGAACTCACTGCAATCTCCTTTTCTGCTGCTGATTCGCGTTTATTGGGGATGGCTGTTTCTCCAGAGCGGGATCGGCAAGTTCGGCCACATTGACAAGGTTGTGAGCTTCTTTACCGATCTGGGAATTCCCGCGCCAACATTGAACGCCTATTTCAACGCTTCTCTGGAAACTGTCGGCGGCATTCTTTTGATCCTTGGACTGGCGTCGCGGCTGATCTCAGTGCCTTTGCTGATCAATATGATCGTGGCCTATATCACCGCGGACCGCGAAGCGTTCACCTCTTTCTTTTCCGAGTCGGGCAAGTTTTTCGCGGCAGACCCATTTCCATTCCTGCTGGTATCGCTGCTGGTTTTGATCTTTGGCCCGGGCAAGTTTTCCGTCGATCATCTGATCGCCGCTTATCGCAAGAAGCATCTCCCGGCTGCCGCCGCTGCTGCATCCAACTGAGGCAGATGTTAATCTGTCATCCATGGGATTTCGCCGTCTCAGCCTGGTTCTTCCAATAGCCGCGTTCGCTCTGCTGGCGCTCCCGCTAAAGCTCTTTCCTGCACAAGAGAACAACGCCGACGCCGCGACACTGAAAGTCTCCGGCGCCACCATCGACGTGACGCTGCCTGACGGTCCAATGAAGCTCTCACACGACGAGTTGCTGGGTTGGGTAAAAAACTCTGCTGCCACCGTCGCCGATTACTACGGGCACTTCCCTGTTCCTCATCTCACGTTAAAAATGCGCAGCACCTCAGGCTCAGGCATACGCCACGGCGTCACCTATCCCAGGGATGGCGGGCTGATCTTCATCAGCGTGGGCCGCGACGCCGACATAGCCGTCACCAAGGAAGACTGGGTGCTCGTCCATGAAATGATCCACCTCGCTTTCCCCTCCATGGAAGACGATCAGCACTGGATTGAAGAAGGCATATCAACCTACGTTGAGCCGGTGGCTCGCGCGCGTGAAGGCGGCATGGCGGTGCAAGAAGTCTGGGGAACTTTTGTCCGCGACATGCCCAAGGGTGAACCGGGGCCGGACGACCACGGCTTGGACAACACGCACACCTGGGGACGCACCTATTGGGGCGGCGCTTTGTTCTGCCTGGTGGCTGATGTGCGCATCCACGAGCGCACCAAAAACCATAAAGGACTTGAAGATGCTCTGCGCGGCATCAACCGCAGCGGCGGGAACATCAATGAAGATTGGGACATTGGCAAGGCGCTGGCCATGGGTGATAAAGCCACCGGCACAACCGTTCTCCGCGATCTTTATCAATCCATGCGCGACAAGCCCGCTCCCGTGGATCTGGACCAGCTTTGGACCAAACTCGGCATCCAGATGAAAGATGGTTCCGTTGCGTTTAACGACAAAGCGCCGGAATCAAATATCCGCAAGGCCATTACTGCGCCGCCCTCTACCGCAACCGCCCGCCGCTAATAGTGGAACCTATACCGCAATTGCACACTCACCGTCCGCGGATCGCTCACGTGCGATCCTCCAAAGCTGTTGCTGTGGTCGATGAAATAGCGGTTGTCCGCCAGGTTCGTTGCTGTAAGCTTGGCGGACCAGTTCTCGCCGAACGAATGGCCGACGGCAAAATCCACAGTCGCGTAAGCAGGCAGATGCCCAGGGCCATCGCCATCCAGAAAACCTGAGCCGGCGCTTACGTTGCCGGAAAGCCAGCTTTTATGCGGCAGTACAGCCGTAAACCCAGTGC
>JBAVUZ010000660.1:0-6060 GCA_049697035.1 Candidatus Angelobacter sp.
GGCCAGCAGAGCTTTGTTCACTTCTTCCACGCTGGTGGCCTTCTCCACAAAAACAACCAGATCCACCACAGAAACGTTCGGCGTCGGTACGCGCATGGAAAAGCCATCCAGTTTGCCGCCCAGATCAGGAATCACCAGTTTAAGTGCCTTGGCAGCGCCAGTGGAGGTAGGAATCATGGAAAGAGCGGCGGCCCGGGCGCGGCGCAGGTCTTTATGCGGAAAATCCAGAATGACCTGGTCGTTGGTATAGGAATGGATCGTCGTCATGGTCCCGCTCTGGATCTTAAAGCTGTCATGCAGAACCTTGGCTACCGGGGCCAGACAATTGGTGGTGCACGAAGCATTCGACACGATGTTGTGCTTCGCCGGATCGTACTTGTTTTCATTCACGCCCAGCACAATAGTGATGTCTTCATTCTTTGCCGGCGCGGAAATGATTACTTTCTTTACCGGCCCGCGCAGATGCTTTTTCGCCTGCTCCGCCTCGGTGAACTTGCCGGTGGACTCGATCACCACCTGCGCTCCCACGGATTCCCAGTTGATGGCCGCCGGGTCCTTCTCTGAAAATACCTTGATGGATTTGCCCGCGACGCTGATGGAATCGCCGGAGGCCTTAATGTCCTGCTTAAGATTGCCGAGAATCGAATCGTACTTGAGGAGATGAGCCAGCGTCGCCGGGCTGGTGAGGTCGTTGACCGCCACAAATTCCAGATTTGAGTCTTCAAGGGCCGTGCGCAGAACATTGCGGCCAATGCGGCCAAAACCATTGATACCAACTTTAATTGCCATTATTTTTGAATCTCCTTCAAAGAAACCTGATGGATCCAGCATCAGTTGGATGCAGAAAACCGCGACAGTGAGGTTCTGATACTCGACTGAAACTAATCAGGTTAGCAGAGATGATTCAGGCCGCGCAATGCGCCGTCCATCGTGCTTGTGTGATCTGGATCACCGACGATATAGATAGAGTGTGTATTCAACATCGCCCTCAGAAACCGCCTTCTCCGTCTTTTCCGCGCGCCAGCCGGGAACCTCGTAATCCAGAGACACGACGCGCGTGCCTTTGGCCAGTTGGCTCGCCATCCGTGGCCCCAGATGCCCGTTGACCTGGGTCAGGAGATAGAGCGTTACTACTGACGCGTTCCGAAGATCGGTCTTGAAGAAGTCTTCCTGCCGGAACGATACACGGTCTCGCAGCCCATATTCCGCGGCCTTCTCCTCGGAGAGCCGGCGCAGTTTTTCGTCCAGTTCAATGCCCACGGAGTGGCACCCGAATTCCTGTGCCGCCATGATTGGAATCCTTCCATCACCTGAGCCGAGGTCGAAAACCACATCGCCCGGCTCTACATGGGCAAGTTCAAGCATCTGCCGCGCGATCCGCCAGGGAGTTGGAGCAAAGAACGTGGACTTCTGCAGCTCTTTTAATGTCTGCTCAAGATCGGCGGTAGGATCGCTGCGGCGACGGAAGAAAGGAAAACGCATAAAGAAGAGTCTGGCCGCCAACAGCTATGTCAGCGGCCCACGATCGTTTGCCGGTATCGATTTACAAAACAGAGATTACTTCGACTGCGTAGTTTTGGACGCTTTTACCGTAGCAGTCTTTTTTGCAGCGGTCTTTTCCGCCGAGCTCTTATTGCCCTTGGTCGAGCTATCTTTCACGGTCGTATTCACGCTTTTATTCGCTTTAATGTTCGCGTCAGTCTTGGCGGCATTCGTCTCGGCCACATTCTTTTTGTCTTTTTCGGCAGCTGCCGCAGCGGCGGCGTTCTGTTCCTGTTTGGCCTTGTCTCCTTTGATCGTGCTTTCAGACTTGGTCGGCGCTGTCTTGCTGCCTTTTAGTACTTGTGCCTGAGAGGGTGCGTTCGATCCGGCAATGCCCAGTACGGAAAGAAAAGTAATCAAATGCTTGCGCATAAAGTAGCTCCTTAGGACTTTCTCAGGGAATGTCGAAAATCTAAACGATAAAGCCGCGGATCGCAAGTCCCGCGGCTTTCTTACTCAAATATTTCTTGGGGTGGTTTCAAAAACTAACAATTTACTGCATGGCCACACGTATCTCTTCATCGGGTCCTGCAGCCATTTGAAGTCTTGGCCGCTCATGGAACGTCCGCAATGTATCTCTTTAGGTCGTTCGTTTACCCAGCTCAGCACCATTCGAATGGAAGCACGCGGGTCCGGGGCCGTGGGCTTTGCATTCTATCGGTGCTGCCTGAAGATAATGCGACATTACTGCGGTGAAACGGTTCGTGCGCCAATCCGATTTCTGGCCCGTGATCGCTTTCTCTCTCTTTACTGCTTTTGCATATTGTCCCGTTGCTGATTGCGGTTGGCCTGAAAAGCTTGTTGTTCTTACTGGGTTCTAGCGGGATCCCATTGCGAAGCACTTCTTTGGATAATCTTCAGAACAGGGCTGGGGCAGGAACATTCAAGCCTTCAAGTCCGATCATGAAGCCAGCGCCAAAGCGTCTGCGCACCTTGCTTTTATTGCGAAACCAACCCTCGCCATCTGCAGGGACTTCTTGCCTGCCAGGAGTTTATTGAATGACTTGGTTCGGTTGCGGGCCGCAATTATAACAAGTTGCATTTGTGGTGCAACAAAAGAATTGCAACAAAGCCCGGCTGCGTTAACTTTTTTGGTTCGTCGGCCGGGCTTTAGGAGAAGTCGCGGCTATTTGTGGCCCTTGGTGGTGAACTCACCCACGCTGCTTTTGGCGTCCGTGCCGGTTCCTTCTCCCTGGCTGGAATCCACCTGGAAGAAATACTTGGTGTTGGGTTTCAGGTTCTTCAGGTGGACGCGGTGATTCTGCGCCTTTGTCTTCTCGTTGTCGGCGTAAGCGGATTTCGCAGTCTGGCCCAGATTATTGGCGTCGGTTCCATAGTGAATGACGCTGCTGCCGCCGGTATTCGTGGTCCAGGCGATGACCGCCCAGGTCGGTCCGGTGCCCTCAACGCGCGGCCCGTTGGTGATTTTTACGTCTTGCGCTTTTGGCGCGTGCTTTGGCGCCGCAATGGCGGAAGCGGCCAAAGCCGCAGCTAAAACAACGATTGTGAATAACTTCATGAGCTCAATACCCCTCGCGGAATAGGACCAAAATGTACTCAGCGGTTCGATGCCAAGCCGCAAATTCAGGTTTTCACGCGTTTGGCCGATGAAAAAGTTCCTTTGCTTGCAACTTCTTAGCTGCTTGTGTTACACACAGAAGCATGCGCAACTGGATGCGCGAGCGCATGAAGCGCCGTAAAAAAAAGCCGGAAAATGAAACGGAAGCCACTGGCAAGGTCGGCCAGCAGAAGCCTCTTGTCGATGAAGCCCATCCTCAACCCTTGATGCCCGCCTATGACGACGTCGAGCCAGAGGCTGCGCGCAGCGCTGAAGCCGCCCCTGAATCTCCTGCGCCCGAAGAGCCACGCATGGAAACCGAGGTACAGCCGGAATCGCCTTCCATGCCGCCACCCGGCATTCCGGAGCATCGACCGGCGCAGCAAGTTGGAAAAGGTTCCGGACGGCCATCCAAAGGCGTGGTTGTGCTGGCTATTGGTTTGCCAGGATCGGGTAAGACGACTTGGTTCAAGCGTCGCGGCGTCACTCCGCTTTCCAGTGACATGCTGCGTTCTATCCTTTTTGATGACATCACCGAACAACGCTATCAAGGCCTTGTTTTTTCCACTCTGCGCTCCTTGCTGCGTGCACGGCTGATTGCCCGTATGCCATGGAATTACGTTGATGCCAGCAACCTGGCCCCACATGAACGCCGCCAGTGGATCAAAATGGCTAAGGGCTTTGGATATGAAGTACATGCGGTCTTTTTCGATGTTCCACTTGAAGTTTGTCTTGAGCGGAATCGCAAACGCGAGCGCCAGGTAAAAGAGGATGTGATCCAGAGGATGGCGGCCAAACTGAAAGCGCCGGGCTTTGAAGAAGGCTTCGGAAAAATTACGGTCGTCCGGGTAAAACGCTCAGGCGAACAGACTTAGTTTTGCCGCGATCCGGGCGGCGGATTCCAGTTCAGCCCCGGGCGAAGTGCACCAAAGCAAATATCCCAAACCACAAGAACGCCAGATAATGCCAGTACCAGCCTGTCACTTCCACGGCTATCCGTTGCGATTCAAATCGGATAGCCAACAGCCGTCCCGCAACGGCATAGAACAGAGCCACCAAGCCTCCAATCAAATGGACAGCATGAGTGCCGGTGAGGATATAAAACAGTGTGCGGCTTGGGTTAGAGGCCAGAAAAGCTCCCTGGGCCCGAAGATTGTTCCATACCAGCACTTGGCCTGCAAGAAAGCAAAAACCCAGAAAAACCGTGATGCCAAGCCATGGCAGGTCGCGCTTGAACCGCGGAGGAATGATGCCCATAGCTGCAAACTCTTCCTTCTTTGCCATTGAGCGGCGCGCCAGTTCAAGCGTCAAGCTGCTGAGCAGCAAGACTATAGAGTTTGTCCATAGCTGCAGATAGGGAAGGCTCAGGGGGATCCAGTCGCGGACCCAGCGATGAGCATCTTCGTCAAACCGGCCCTTGCCCATGCGCAACACATAAACCATGGTCAGCAGGACAAAGATTGCTGTAACGGAGATGATGCACAGCGTCATGCCGACGCGGTAACGGCGCATGCGCTGCTCGCGCGAACGAAAATCGCCGGAGTTGCCGTGGTCGCCATCATCGCCGCCGCCGAAGCCGCGACGATGCGGAATTTTGCCCGGCCCTCCACCGCCCAGCCTTGGCTTGCGTTCGACTTCTACTCGATCGCTGATGATCGGCATAACACTACTTGAGATGGCGCTCCCACCAGTCTAGCTGGCCGGAGCGTCTTGCATAACGAAATCTTTTTCCGCTCCGGAAACATTGTACTCATACGGCCCATGATTCACTTGAGGCCGCCGATCGCCAAATCCTTCTGCTGGCGCTGGAGAGTTCAACGTCCACTCCAATGTGCTGCATTCCCAGGGATTGGCCTTTGCCGCTGGTCCCTTGAACATGCTCCAGAACAAATTCACCAGGAAGATGATTTGTCCGGCAAGCATGACAATGGCAGCCATTGTGACAAACTTCTGCAACGGCGCCATCGCCGCTACATATTGTACGCCGCTCAGCTCAGAATAGCGGCGTGGATGTCCCGCGATTCCCAGCAAATGCATTGGCATGAATGTGGCATACGCCCCAGGCAGGGTGATCCAGAAATGCCACCGGCCAAGGGTTTCATTCATCATTCGGCCAAACATTTTAGGAAACCAGAAATACGTCGCGGAAAAAATGGCAAAGACCCCGGCCATGGCCATGATCAGGTGAAAATGCGCCACCACGAAATATGTATCGTGCAGGTAAGTATCAAGGGCGGGCTGGGCAAGGATCGGGCCGGTCAGCCCGCCCGTGATGAATAGTGATACGAATCCAGCCGAGAACAGCAGTGGCGTTGCATAGCGGATTCTACCGCCGTAGAGCGTCGCCACCCAATTAAAGGTCTTGATGGCGGAAGGGACTGCGATAGCCGTCGTCAATGTGGAGAACGCGAAGCCCGCATAGGGATTCATGCCGCTCACGAACATGTGGTGTCCCCAGACCATGAAACCCAAAGCGCCGATCGCCAGCGTTGCGCCCACCATTGCTTTGTATCCGAAGACAGGCTTGCGCGCGAAGACTGAGAGCAGATGCGACGTCATTCCCATCGCTGGAAGGATTGCGATATAAACCTCAGGGTGTCCGAAGAACCAGAACAGGTGTTGCCACATGAGTGGCGAACCACCGGAGTGGGCGATTGCTTTGCCGCTTACCAGCAGTCCGCCAGGAATAAAAAAGCTTGTTCCTGCGTGGCGGTCAAGCATCAGCAAGACCACGGCGACCAGCAGGATGCCAAAGGCAAGAAGAATCAGTATCGATGTGACAAACCACGACCAACACGTCAGCGGCATGCGCATCCAGGTCATCCCCGGCGCTCGATGACGAGTTGTAGTCGCCACAAAACCCACAGCGCTCATGAGCGATGACAGGCAGAACAGGCCAATGCTTACCAGCCAGAGATCGGTTCCAAGTCCTTGCCCTGGGCCAGCCGATGCGAGAGCGC
>JBAVUZ010000661.1:0-2062 GCA_049697035.1 Candidatus Angelobacter sp.
TCTCGCAAAAAGAAAAAGCCACCGCTCAAATGGGGTGGCTCAATCTGGGATTTTGGTTGGACAAAATAAAAGCCACCGTGCTGGGTGGCAAAAACAAGCCGCCCGCTCAAGTGGCTTGATTTCAAAGGAGTTCTACTGCGGCCCTTCTGAAACCTAATCAAAGAGCCTGCGGCTCAAACACAAAACCAAAGGCTAAGAGCCAAAAGCCAATAGCCGGGAGCATTTGGCTGAAAGCCGAATGCTCCTACTTATATATGCACTCAATCAGGCCCTTTGGCGACACGTTTTCTGAAAGAAATTTTCATGCCCTTGCCGGGTACCTCAATAAGGACCATCTCAACCTCTGCCCGAGGCTGATCTCCGGCACTCAAGCCCTGCCGTCTGGTGGGAATGGTCTTTCCTGACTGAAGTACCTCTTTCAAGGTCTCCTTCTTGCGGTCAAAACGCCTCCATGCGGCTTCCAGCAGCTTCCTGTCCTCGTCCGTATAACAGGCTGCCAGCGCTCCCCTGCGTCCCAAACCCTTCCGTTGCAGCTGGAGCACAATGCGCTCGCCGGAATCCATCTGGGCCATGTCAGCAACCTGGTCCCATTTAACTTCAAGGTTTTGATCGAGGACGCTGCTCGGCAATCTATCGGTGATGTCGTCTTCGTCGTAAATGGCTCCGCGTTCCGCGCCCAGGCCGGTACGAAACTGCTCGTCGTGACGGTGGAGCGCCGTGCCAAGACGGTCGTCATGGCCCAGGGATTTTCCGTCCGTGTCCTTGAAGCTGAGATCAGTGGCCAAAACCTCGCGTCGGACGTTGCGGC
Organism: Candidatus Angelobacter sp.; assembly: GCA_049697035.1. Classification (GTDB taxonomy): domain Bacteria; phylum Acidobacteriota; class Terriglobia; order Terriglobales; family Acidobacteriaceae; genus Angelobacter. Next base: position 809 of record JBAVUZ010000661.1, read on the forward strand.
GAACATCGAGGATGCCGAGACGCACGGCGCACCGTAGCGAGCCTTTGCGGACATAGGCCATGGGATCGGGCTGACTCTTCCAGCGGCCTTTTTCCAGAACTGACTGAATGGCCGGAACAAAAGACATGGGCAGGAAAAGGCGGCGGAGAAGTTGTTGCCACTGGGCTTCACAGGCGGAAAAGGGCTCGGTGGAAAGGGTGGTGAGGAGATCGATTTCAGGGCTCATAGCCAAAACATTATAGGCGAATATATAACGAAAGTAAAATCACCGAATATCGCCGCAGATTACGCAGATGGGCAAAAAACTTTACCTCTTCAGTTTGTTTCCCTCCCCGTCGTTTTCCCTTTGTGTTTCGTCGTGTCCTTTGTGGTTAGGTTTTCTTCCCGATCGGCGATCAACGCATTGTTTAACCGCGCCAGCGTGACCGGCGCTTTGCTCACCTGCTATCCTTCCGCGCATGAGTCTTTCAGTTTGCATCATCACGCTCAACGAAGAAGCGAACATCGGCCGCACGCTGCAGAGCGTGAAAGACATTGCCGAAGAGATTGTGATTGTGGATTCAGGCAGCACGGACGCTACGGTGAGCCTGGCCCAGCAGTTTGGAGCAAAGGTTTTTGTGGAGCCGTGGAAGGGCTTTGCGCGGCAGAAAAACTCGGCGCTGGAGAAGGCGACGTGCGACTGGATCCTCTCACTGGACGCCGACGAAGAGGTGAGTGCTGAGTTGGCGGCAAGCATCAAGGCGCTGCTGGCCGGGGGCACGCCGAAGTTTGCCGGGTACACGATGAACCGCCGCAATCTTTATTTTGGCAAGTGGATCAAGCACAGCGGTTATTATCCTGACCCCAAGCTGCGGCTGATCCGGCGCGGTGCCGCGACATTTGAGCTGCGCGACGTGCACGAAGATATGAAGATGGCGGGCGAACTTGGCCACGTGAAGGGCGACATGATCCATCATGCGTATCCGACTCTGGAAAGTTTTATCGAGCACGCGAACCGCTATTCGTCACTGGGCGCGGACATGGTAGTGCGCGAGCGCAAGGTTGGGTTCAGCGTGGTGAATATTGTTTTGCGTCCGCTGGTGCGATTTATCTGGGCATATTTTTTCCGCGGTGGATTTCTGGACGGCCGCGAAGGCCTGCTGGTGCTGATGAACCATGCCGCGTATGTGAGCTGGAAGTACGCGAAGGCGTGGGAAAAGCAAAAAACAACATCTCACCACGGAGGCACGGAGACACGGAGAAAACCGGAAGTGG
>JBAVUZ010000662.1:0-4749 GCA_049697035.1 Candidatus Angelobacter sp.
GTCCATGGCCGCGGCCAGGTCTGTAGGTTCATTCTTTTTGTGGCGATCTACACAGACATGGAGAATGGTGCGTGCCGCCACAGTGCGCTGCAATGCCTTCGAAGTCTCATCCTCCTGCACAAAGGCCTGCGCCTCCCAGGTGGCGATTAACAGCTTGCATCCTCCCAGGACTATTGGCGAAACGGCAGGCACGTTTTTGGTCGGCACCGACTTTAGTTGTTCCGCGATATCGACAACGCAACGGGTCAAGTAGTTTTCTTCATCGGCCTGCTCTTCCGCGCTGGTCTGGGACGTTTCAGCGCTGCTGTGCGCAGACCGGGAAATTAGATCCAAAGGATCAGCTTCAGCGGCCGCAAGCGGCTGTTTTTCCTGTGCCATCGCCACTGCTTCAGCCTGACTGTCAAGCTGTTTAACAACTACAGGCTCCGCCGTAGCAGGCTCTTGGGAACCGCTGGACGACGCTTCGAGACCAGAGACTGGCGCTTTGCCGCCGGCGCTTTCCAAAGTGTGCTGCAAACAGTGGCGCAACAGAATCAGCTGCAAAAATGATGATCCGCCGGAATACGGCGCACGAAAAGGCGTCTTCCATTGATGAACAACGTGCCGGACCTGCTCCAGCGATTCGCTTTCCGTCAAACCTGCATCGCGGCAATCCACGCTGGCAAACCCCAACCGCTCCAGTTCGTTAACTGACTCACGAATGGCGTGGAGATCAAGATGCATGGCACGGAAAAAAGCGCGTCGCGCCAGGAAATTGAAACGCGTAAAAGCCACCAGAAAGCCAGGCTTAAAATAGTCATCGCCTACAGCCAGCTTTAACTCGCGGACCTCCTGAAGAGCGCCGGAATTTTGCAGCTCTTCCAGACTGTTGGATTCGTTCAATTTGCGCAGCTTGGCATCGAGACTGGCGGCCCATTCGGGAAACGTTTGAGGCACTTGTCCCATCGCTGGCTCCAACACACGGGCTACTTCCTCCAATGCGGTCTCAGCCAGACCATGCGGCGCGCAATGTGCGAAGTATTGCACCAGCAGAAAATCAACCTTGTCTTTGTCCGCCTCAGTCTTCTGTTTCTTGTCTAGATGGCGGGCGATCAGGTAGCGCAGGTTCTCTTCATTCTGCAGGCTGGTGCTTTGCAGCAACTGCCGTAACTGCCAGACTTGCACATGGCCGTCAATCTGGTTGAACCATTGCAAAACACGCTCCCGCGCATCCGCTTCAGGGTTGTCTGCCGCATCTTCCAGTTCAGGGCATGTAGGAATGTCGAGCTCAAAAGTGCGGTCCAACTCAATATAGACAGCGTAAAGCCGGCGCGCGACGCGCCAGAATTCCGCGACTTCATCCAGATTGAGCGTAGTTGTTGTTGTCGTCATTATTTTTGAGTCGCTACCGCGACGAAACCGCCGTGGATCCGGCCTTATGCAATCGCTTTCAGCACCTGCATGCGTATGCGCACTCATGCCTGAAAACGCAACCCTCTTTCCGAAAACTTAGCTAAAACACTTAGAGCAATACCCCGGCCAAACCTTAATCGCACTAACCTGTTGATTCCCAAGATGCAGCCTCTTTCATCTGCCGGCAGCTTGAGGAAAAGTGTCTCAGGATGAAACAGCGTCTCACACAATTTGTCTCATGACGATGCCGATGCCGCCTTGGCGGTGGGACCAATGTTGTAGCGCTTAAGTTTCCGGTACAACGTGGCGCGACTGATTCCCAGCATTTTTCTGGCACGCGCCTTGTCGCCATGGACTTGCTCAAACACCCTTTGAATTGTTTCTCGTTCCAGTTCCTCCAGATCGGTATTTGAAGATGCTGCCAGCTCATCGTCGAGATCCATTTCATCCCCGGAAGAGATCCATTCTTTTTGCTGGCGCACCGCCGGAGGCAGATCAGATACCTCGATCATTTTCTGATCACCAAGCGCCACGGCCCGCTCGATGCAGTTTTCCAGCTCGCGTACGTTGCCCGCCCAGTCATGCTGAAACATCGCCTCCATGGCCGCAGGAGAAATTGTGATGGTCTTGCCGGGAGCAAAGCGATCCAAAAAATAGTGAACCAGTGGAGCAATATCAGAGCGTCTCTCCCGCAAGGGCGGAAGATTCAGAGTGACCACGTTTAGGCGGAAATAGAGGTCCTTGCGGAAGGTACCCTCCTTTTGCGCAGCTTCAAGGTCACGATTAGTAGCAGCAATCACTCGCACATCCACTTTGAATTTCTGGGTGCTGCCCACAGGACGGACTTCCTTTTCCTGCAGCACGCGCAGCAGTTTGGCTTGCAGCTCAGGAGAAAGCTCGCCGATTTCGTCCAGAAAGATAGTGCCGCCATTGGCTGTTTGGAACAGCCCTTCCTTGGAACGCATGGCGCCGGTAAATGCGCCTTTCTCATAGCCGAACAATTCGCTTTCAATCAAGGTTGGCACCAGCGAGCCGCAATCCACAGCCACAAACGGCCGCTTTGAAAGCAGGCCGCGATAGTGAATGGCCCGCGCCACCAACTCTTTGCCTGTTCCGCTTTCACCCGTGATCAATACCGGCGTGCGCGTATCTTTCAGCCGGGCGATCATTCGCAACACTTCCTGAATTTTGTGCGAGGAGCCGACAATGCCACTGAGTTCCATCTCAGCATTCACGCGGTCGCGCAGGAACTGGTTTTCTGCCACCAGGCTGATCTTTTCCACCATGCGCTGCAGCAGCAATTTGAGTTCTTCTACGCGAAAGGGCTTGGTGATGTAGTCATAAGCGCCCAGCTTCATGGCCTGGACCGCGGTCTCAATGGAGCCGTGGCCGGTCATGATGGCAATCTCAGTCCGAGGCAACAACTGCTTTACGCGCGGCAAAAACTCCAGGCCGCTCATGTTCGGCATCATCAGATCGGTAAGGATGATGTCGGGCGAATCGTTTTCCAGTTGAGACAGGGCAGCTTCCGCGCTTTCGGCTTCCACGCAACTGAAGCCGACGGAAGTACCCACGGTCATGCAGAGCTTGCGAATGCTCGGATGATCGTCCACGATCATGAACCGGACTTTAGCGTCACTGGTCATTCCGCTTTGCCAAAGATCCTTTCCACAATATTGATCAGTTCCTGTACCCGGAAGGGTTTCTCGATGTAAGGCACCCCGGTGCTTTGCAATGCCTTCATCGTATTTTCATTCACAGTGTCTCCGGTAATAAAGAGCATGCGGTCTTTCAGTTCCGGCCGATGCAGCACAATCCAAGAATGTACGTCAGCGCCGCTGGCCCCGCCCGGAGTGCGCATATCGGAAATAATTCCGCCAAAGCGTCCGGTTTCCAGAGTGCGAATACCTTCCGCCGCAGAGTTGGCCGTGCTGCATGCATATCCATTGCGTTCCAACGCCGTACGGATGAACTCCATCACCGAGCGCTCATCTTCAATAAGCAACAGAGGCAAGCGTGCGAGCGTTGCGGCGCCGGAGTTCATTGCTTGGCTCCTGCGGTAACGACCAGCTTCAAATCGGTCCTCGTGCGGACAGGCAGACGCACACTGAACGTGGCTCCTTGCGTCTCCTGATTGTTGGCGCACAGAATCTCGCCTTCATGCTCACGCACGATTCCATAGCAGATACTCAGGCCCAGGCCGGTTCCCTGTCCAACTTCCTTCGTTGTAAAGAACGGATCGAAGATGCGCTCCGGATGCTGTATGCCTTCGCCATTATCGCGGAACAGGACCTCGACCCAACCGCCATCCTGAATGGTCTCGATCTCGATCAGGCCGGGCCGTCCGGCAGACTGCACAGCGTCATAAGCGTTGTTCAGGATATTGAGAAACACCTGCTGCAACTGATGGGAATCGCCGATCAGGTCGGGCAACCGCGAATCGAACTTCTCCACAATCTGCACGCCGTGGTTCGCGAAGTCATAAGAACGGAGCGCAATCGTTTTCCGCAAAATGTTATTGATCTGCAGCGGTTGACGTTGCGGAGGACGCTGGCGGGCAAAGCTCAGCAGGTTTTGCACAATCTCTTTCGTGCGTTGCGCTTCTTCCAGAATCACTTGTAGGTCTTTGCGCGCGCTGCCGGGAACGTCGGGATTTTCCATAAGCAAATCAGAGAATCCCATGATGGCCGTAAGCGGGTTATTTACCTCATGGGCAACGCCGGAAACAAGCTGTCCCACGGCAGCCATTTTTTCCGTGTGCATCAGCTTGGCCTGAATCATCGACGTGTCAGTGATGTCGGTCATTAGGACCACAACGCTGCTGACTTCGCCTCGGTCGTCGCGCATGGGACTCAGGTTCACAGAGAACTTGCCTTGCGTGCCGTTCCCGCGCGTGATCATCAACTCGAGGTTGTCAGATTGCAGCCCGTGCAGGCTGGCATCAAAGGCTTCAGCAAAAGCCTTCTTGTGAGAATGCGAAATGATGCGGTCCAGACGATGACCGACCAACTCATTCTGCTCAAAACCGCCGCCCTCATAAACACGCTGGTTGGCGTAGCTAATTAAACCGGCGGTATCCGCCACCATGATCATGGTTTGCGTGTTGTTCAGGATCTTGCTGGTGAAGTCGCGCTCACGCTGCAATTGCGCCTGGAAGTTTTTGACCTCAGTGATGTCGAGGAATACGCCACGGTATTGCATGATCTTGCCCTGGCCGTCTTTTACCACGAAAGCATTTTCCAGCGCGTGGATCATGCTTCCGTCACGGCGGGTAAGCGTCACTTCAAAGTTGCGGATCGCGCCTTGCTGATGGAGTTGGCGGGTAATCTCATCGCGCTGCTCGGCTGACACATATAC
>JBAVUZ010000663.1:0-1717 GCA_049697035.1 Candidatus Angelobacter sp.
CCCACGGGTTGGCAAATGCGCGGGGATCAACAAAGGCGAGCATGATATTAAGCTCAACCACGTCGCGGGCGGCGCCATCGGCATCAGCGTTGCGGTAGACGCCGGGATCAGGTCGTGGATCGACCAGCGCATACCAGTATTTCAGGATTGCGACCTCCTGAACCTCGACAGCCGAGAGGACTGAGTCGGGTTCCGCGCAAGGATTTGATTCGTCAGAAGCTTCGTGAGACATAAAGGCCCTTCTTTGTCCGCGTGCATCAGGCCGATACTTCACGAAAGCCGAATGCTGCCGACGGATAAAGACATCCTCTGCCCCGGGTATTGGGCCAATCATTGGAAGACGATTAACTTTCCTAATTAGAGTCCCGCAGGCCAGGGTCCATCGCTGCCTTTGCGTCACTGGCTAACGTTTCGTTCGTACACCGCGCTTCCAAACGGTAACGATTTTGCGCGTCGCGAGGACGTTGGTCGTGGGATCGCCTTCCACCAGAAGCATATCGGCCCGCATGCCGGGACGAATCCAGCCGCGATCAGAAAGATGGAACGCCTGCGCTGGCGCGGAAGTCGCGGCAGCGAGAGCCTGAATCGGCGTCAGTCCATCGTGCACCAGCAGTTTCAACTCTTCATGCACGGATGCCCCATAGGTTGAACCCGGAACGGGAGCATCGGTTCCTGTAAGCAGAGGAACACGTGCCTTGACGAGCTGCCGTATCGCTTCGTCTGGGCCGCTGCAGAGATGATTCCTTGCCAAGTCAGGTTTGATCTCCAGTGATTTCTTCCATTCGTCACCAATATACGGAGCCAGATTGGGATCGGCCAGTGTTGCCGGGCCGGGCGACTTGCCGCAGATCAAATAAACAATGGTGAGGGTGGGAATAACAAAGACATGGTGGCTGGCCGCAAACTGTCCGAAATCTGCACTAACGGAATCGCCCACAAATAAATGCGCCAGACCGTCAGCGCCCGCTGCGATTGCGTCTCGGGCCTGCTGCTCTGAGAGGACGTGGACTACTGCTAGCTTTCCACGCTTGTGCGCAGCCTCCACCAGCGCGCGAAGCGTGGCGTTATCCAGCATTGGAATGTGATTGGAGCCACCAAACTGGGTTCCGTCATCGTGAATAATCTTGATGTATTCGGAGCCTTCGGCAATACGAGCATCCACAAAACTTTGTGCCTGATCCGGCGAAGTGATTGTTGGTATTGGCGGGCCGCCCATTTGCGTCGGATGGCCGCCGGGAACTGTTGCTCCGATGCCGGCGGTGCGCACGTCCGCAATCTCCGGCCGGTCCTCTGACTCCATTTTCTTGATCGTCTTGAGGCGTTCTCCGCCATTCCACATATCCAGTTGAGTAGTAACGCCTAGCGTAAGGGCCTGTCGCGCTGCTTCTTCAGCGTGGTCAGGAATATGCACATGCGCATCGATCAGACCTGGTAAGAGCGTGCGGCCTCTTCCTTCAATCACCACGGCGTGCGGGGCCTTCAACCCGGGGCCGCCGATCCGGCTGATTTTGCCGTCTTCTATCAGCACACTGCGATGCTCAAAGACGCGCTCACCATCAAAGACTCGAACATCGCGGATGAGTTGTGGAGCGATTGGGTCTTGGCAGAAAGCAATCAACGCGGGGAATGAGACGAAAATGAGGGCTAGAAATCTAAGGTACATTGCAGTCCCCCTCTGGCTTTAGACGAATGCCTGACGGCACGGTTAGGGTTATGC
>JBAVUZ010000664.1:0-6131 GCA_049697035.1 Candidatus Angelobacter sp.
GGGGCCGCGCTTGCCGTCACTTTCCTGAATGATGGGGCCATCGGGTGATTTTGGTGCGGCCGGAGGATTGCCGCGCGTAGCCAGGACCGTTTGGACCAGCAGCGTTTTGCCATCGGGCATCCATTGCAGCGGCTCGCCTATTACCGCACTCAGCCGGATTTTAGGAACAGCGCTCGCCGTATAAGTTCCAATCTGGCCGATCCACAGTTCAATGCCATTAGATGTGGTATTAGTGAAGGCAAAATGCTGGCTATCCTGCGACCATTCCGGCGGACTCAGGTATGCGTCGCGTGGAACTGTAACCGCAGCGTGTTCGTTTCCAGCGGTGTAATAAAGATGCAGCGCGGTAAAACGCGGTGGATGGTGCCTGCCGTTCGTCGCCGGGTTGATGCGCAGTCCGGCAAGACGGAGCATGGGTTGCGCGAGGTCTGAAACTGGCGGATAGGGCAGACGATCGGCCGCGAGCAGCCATTTCCCATCGGGACTCACCTGCACCAGCGGCGTTGGCCGCGCGTTCAGAATGTCAGAGATTGGCGGCGGCGCTTTCTGGTAGCCATGGAGAACCGGCTGCTCTTCCTGAGGCGATTGCTGGGCATTTGCCGCCTGCCAGAAAGGAAGAGCAACAACAACTACTAATGAAGATATTAAGTGACGTGCCTGCTTGCTCATTTGTCTTTTCATGACCCCGCTTTGCCTCAGCTCTTAAGAACGAATGAGTCTATTCCAAATTTGAAGATGTTTGAAGAAATCTATCTGGTTTGAATGTCCGTTGATCTGTTGGTCTATGCGCCGGAAGCGTGAGGTTTCGACTGGGCGCCTACTAGTACGATGGAAGCGGCAAGTGCCGCGGTCTTTTCGTCTTTGGTCCACGGCGCACCGAGAGTCCGTCCCATTCCATCGATTCTGTTGTGGACCTCAGTTGCGGCCTTCCCGAAGGCTTTCACCGCATAGTCATCGAGATCCCGTGCGCGGATTCTGGTAAGCGGAATTTTCAGGTGCTCAAAAGCGCTACTGAAAGATTGCCGAAAGAATTCACCTTCAGCTGTATGAATCAATGGGTGAGAAGTCAGTATCTCTGCAAGAGCAGGCAGGGGCCGTCCCGAACTCAGCAGCAGGGCTGACGCGACCAGCACAAAACCCCTATTGCTTAAGCTCAGAAGTGACGCGGGTAAGCGCTTCAACGGCCAGCCGTCGCGACTCGGCGGCGCATCGGTACAAATGCGCTTCGGCGGCACGAATTTCCTTGGCTTGAATGTAGTGATAGGGCTGTGCCGCACCCGTGACTTTGGAATCGATGATAACCAGTCTGCGACGATCTAGGACTTCCTCCGCGCCACCCTGACCTGTGACGGTTACCACAGCTCCCCAGCCGGAATGGACGCTGACGCCGATTGCCGCTGACTTCAACTAGATCCTCATTCCTATATTTCCTGCTAAAAACTCAACCGCAATGCCAGTTGCATCTGCCGTGGATTAAAAACGGCGCGAGGCGTGCCATAACCTGGGTTGGGAGAACCTTCCAGAAAGCTCTGCGTTGCCGAACATCCTTGCGCAGTGGGATTGAATGGGCAGAAATCGGCGGCGCCGTAAACTGTATTGAAATATTTCACATTCACCGTGTTGAAAATGTTGAAAGCCTCGGCAATGGTTTCTACGCTGAGACGCTCGCGTGGTTTAAAGATACGTGAAAGCCGCAGATCGATCGTCTGGTAGCTGTCTCCCTTGAAGGTGTTACGCGGCTCAATGCCCACGCGATCATTGTTGCCAAAGATGTCCCCATTCGCGTCGAATCCGGCAAGCTTTGTGAAATAGTCTGGCGATTGCAGCGTCAAAATAGTCCCAACGCGGAAGTTGTTTAGCAGGTTATTGAGATGTGCGGGACCGTCAACAATGGCATTGAGCACCAGACGCTGAGGTATGTCGTCTGCTGAAAGGGCGCGCTCGGCCCTGAGATTCTGGCTGTCCTGCGGGATGAGGACGAAGCTTGGATTGGGGCCATCGTCAATTCCTTTGGACCATGTGTAGCTTGCGCCGGCGCTAAAGTGATGGCTCAAGCGCTTGTTGAAGTTAATGAGCAATCCATTCCACTCAGAGTTCCAGCGGGATGCAGCTTCAAAGTAAACGGCATAGAGAGTCGGAAAGCCAGGACCGGCGCTCCGGGAGCCGGGAATACCGGGCGCGGCGAAATAAGTATTCTTTGAACCCGACTGTCCCTGCGAGTTGTGCACAACTGCTTGTCCGGAGGGATCAGGCTGATTGACGTTGAAAAAGCTGCCCAGGTGAACGCCCTTGGACCGCAGAAAGCTGATGTCGAGCGCTGAATCGGTGGTCGGTTGAAACGCCAGCCCCAGGCTCATCTGAATGCCATAGGGCGGCTTGTAATCATTTACAAAGCGCGCAATCACCGCGTCGCCAAAGAAACCGCAACCGGAGACTGTCCCTCCAGGGCAGAAGCCCAGTGGAGCAGCGTCAGGATATGTGCCTCCCAGCAAAGAAGACATTGCGATGCTGGTGATGTTTGGTGCGCTGGCAAAAGCAAAGAGCCGCGTGGTTGCGTTCTGCGAATCTTCATTCGTGCCGGGGAATGGCCCGGCGGTGCCTCCGCAGGACGGCTGTTGGCAGGCCAGAAGCGGGACGGCAATGGTACCGTGATAAATCCCGGCGCCGCCACGCACAACAATGTTGTACTTGGTGCCGAACCCATAGGAGAACCCGCCGCGAGGATCAAATTCAAGGCCGGGACTTTTCAGGAACTGCGACGGGAAAGTCTCAAATTGGTAGCGGAGGCCAAGGTTCAGAGACAGACGGTCCGTGGGACGCCACTGGTCTTGAAGATAAAGCCCGCCATAGTTATGGGGAATTTCACCTTGCGCCTGCTGCCGGACCGCATTCGGGATGCGCTGTCCTGCAAAGACGGAAGGGTTGAAGCTTGGTTCGGTGAAATTGGGAGCCTGAAATCTCTCAAAGAAGATGACCTGCGGGGCGCCGGCCTGCAAACTGAATGGGCACTGGATAGTGAATAGACAGCCGAAGTCAGCTTCAAAGGGGTAGAACAGCGGAAATGATTCCGTGGTGTTCACATGGCTGAAATCGCCGCCGAAACCAAAGGAATGCTTGCCCTTCTGCCACGTGGCGTTGTCCCCAATCTCTTCACGGCTTTCCGCGTAGTAATCAGGATTGCCGCGATTCACGCCCATGGTGAATGTGTTGAGCACTTCCAGGTGTGGCTGAGTGGTATCAGTCGGGAAGTTGAAGGTGCGATGAGCGTATTGCCCGCGTACTTCGTTCACAAAATTGGCGGAAACAACCGAACTGAGACTGCCAACCAGCGATTGATCGCGCAGGAAATTGTCTTTGAAACCTGAAGGGAGGTCGGAGCCGTCATTGAGCGGAGAGACATTGGTCAGACGGCCGTCATTGAAGAAGTAACGGAGAAAGCCGTACTCGTGGTCAGTGAAGGAGTGGTCGAGCTTGAGAAGAAGGTTGTCATAATTGCTCACGCGGTTGACATTGAGTTGCTCAGGCGCCAGTCCGAATGCTGTTTTGAACTGGTTGATGCTAGCGATATTTTGCAGGATCACCGAGTTGTAATATGGATTCTCAGTGCGGCGCTGCCCTTCATAATTGCCGAAGTAAAACGTTCGGTCTTTTTTGATGGGACCGCCCAGGGTAAAACCAAATTGGTTTTGCTGCAGCTTGTTCAGCCCGGGAGCGGCCAAAGTGCTTTTGGCGTCCATCGCGTCGTTGCGGAAATACTCGTAGACGCTGCCGTGCAGATCATTGGTGCCACTCTTGGTCACGATATTGACGATGCCGCCCACAGCTCGTCCTGCTTCCACGCTGTAAGTATTGTTGATGACCACGAATTCGCGCACCGCCTCAGCTGACGGCGTGGTTTTCTGCACGCCGGAAGCCGTGGAAATGTTGTCTGCTCCATCAATGGCAATAAAGTTGTAGTGAATATTTTGTCCAGCGAAGGAGAGCTTCGTGACCGGCTCGATGATTACATCTGTGCTGCCGGAAGTTGTATCACCGATGGTAACGCCGGGCGCCAGAAGTGCGAAGTCAATGAACTGACGCCCGTTAACAGGAAGGTTGTCAATCTTTACCTCGCCAATGACGGAGTCGGTGGACGTACGCGCAGTTTCAACCAGAGGAGCTTCCGTGGTGACGGTTACATTTTGTTCCACTTGTCCTGGCGAGAGCGCAAAGTCTACGCTGGCCATTGCTCCAATAGTAAGTTGCAGCGTGCGCGTTTCCGCCTGAAAGCCCTTTGCGGTCACCGTCACTTTATATGTTCCCACGGGGACCAGAGTGAGCTGGCATTCGCCGCTTGAGTCCGTGGTGGCGGAGCGGGACCAGCCAGTCTCTACATTTGCCAGGGTCATAGTGGCATTGGGCAATACCGCTCCTAACTTGTCTGAGACGCGCCCCTGGAGGGAGCCTGTAATGGTTTGCGAATTACCGGTCGATGCAAATAGCACAAGGGAAAGGCAGATGAAAGCAGCCGAAAAGCCAGATCGCACAACAACCTCCGCGACAAGTGCAGAATAAGAGAGGCGCATAACGTAGTAACTAAAGACCTATTTGTCAATTAGAAAAATGAGGAAGTTCTTAAGTTTTTCCGGCTCCTGGGAACCCAAATGGACCATTTGCGACCCGACCCGCCGAAAATCCCTAAACCCCAGTTACCTAGGTCACTAACGGCCAAACCGGAAGTTGTACTACTCTACAAAAACAAGGTACATGACCTTCCGGGGAGCAGAAATGATAGAAGCAGTAATCAAGGAAACAGCAATTCAGGAAGCCAATCAGGCTTTCACGAGACAGGTAACAAACCAAGTCGCCAGGATTACCGGCGAGTTGCAACGGCTGGAACAGCTGTTGAGCGCGGGGATGGTGGACCGCCGCGTTTTAAGCGAATTTCGCTTTGCCGTGGACAGCGCCCGCAAAACAGGTTGGCAGGTGGAGAAATGGCTGGATGGCGACAGCCGCGAGCTTTCCACCATGATCACCGAAGAGAGCATTCACTGCATTACACGCATGAGCAATCACCTGGCTTCCGAACTGGAGGTTGAGGCGAAGCAGTTTGCCGGCCTGGACGCGCTGAAAGATGCGCTACGCAAACTCGACAGTGCATTGGCAGCGCAGGCCTAACAGATTCCGCAGAGCGATTCAGGCTGATAAGATGTTCCTCAGCCTATGAAAACGATTGTCCTCACAATCCTTGGTGTAATGCTGATTGGCGCGCCGCTGGCGCAGAAGAGCCTGGCGCAGAAGCGCGCGCAAAAACAACCGACAACGCAGTGGCGCCCCTATATATTCCCAGACGATGGATTCGCCGTTACACTGCCTACCCAGGTCACGCCTCGGAACGATGGTGGCGACCGGCATATCCATGTTTACACGGTGCGTCTGGAAGGCGGAACAATCTTTAATTTACGCGCGGTCCACCGGTTGATGGATTGCGAAACAACCCTGGCAGATCTGTGGGACAAAGCAGACAGCAACAAAGATCCGAAGGAACCGGTGATTCGGGGAACACTCAAACAAGTGGAGCTTTCCGGCTTACGTGGGCTGGAGTATGAAACCGGCTCATCCGACGAGCGCAGCCTGCATCGCTTCCACTGCGGCGACAAAATCTTTTACATCTTCAGCGCAGGATACAAGGGAAAGCGCCCGGCAGATGTGAATCGGATCATCAATTCGTTCCAGGTGGTAAATCCAGCGCACCAGTAATACTCAGCATCCAGGCAAGGCACTTCGCCGTAAATTGCGCTGAAGGCCGCAGATCAAAAACCACGCTGGCTTGGACGCGAATTAACGCGAAACACGCGAATCCTATTCACGTTTTATTCATGTGCATTCGCGAAATTCGCGGCTACCAGTCTTAACCTGCGCTCCTCTGTGGGACTGGCGGCATCGCACTAAAGCAGGGCGGTTTCATGCAGCAGTTCGCCGAGCGCAAAGCGCTCAACTGATAGAACAGAAACATCATCCACTACATTCGTTTTTCCCTGCAAAATCAGGTCCGTCAGGATTTTACCCGTGGACGGTGAATGCATTACGCCGTGGCCACTAAACCCATTGGCCAGGAAAAAGCTGGGAACGGCGGCAACAGGACCAAGAAT
>JBAVUZ010000665.1:0-6222 GCA_049697035.1 Candidatus Angelobacter sp.
CCAATCACCTGCGAGTGGTTGTGATAACGTGGCAGGGAGGCGACAAGCCAGGAATATCCCAAACAGCATGGTGCCAGACGAGGATGTTCATTATGCGAATGTCCCCAAATAAATCCGGGCCTGCACCGACGCGCTCAAAGCCAACAGACGCCAAGCCCCCTGACATCGCCTTAGCGACCGTTCCAGACACGCTCGCAGCGCTCCATTCCAACCCCGACACCGGGCTCGCGCAGGCGGAGGTGGAACTCCGCCGGAAGGAGCACGGCTACAACGAAGTGGCCGAAAAAAGGGGCCATCCAGTCTTAAAGTTTCTCGGAAAACTCTGGGGAATCTCGGCATGGATGCTGGAATTGATCATCATTCTGTCAGCCGTGCTCAGAAAATATTCGGACCTTGTGGTGGTGAGCGCGCTGCTGGTTGTCAACGCCGTGTTGAGCTTTATGCAGGAGAGTCGGGCCGCTGGCGTTGTTGACGCGCTGCGTCGTCGGTTGCAGGTCAGTGCGCGTGTCCGGCGCGAATCGAACTGGCAGGTCATTCCCGCCCGGGAACTGGTCCCCGGCGATATCGTTCGCGTAAGGGCCGGCGACATCATCCCCGCGGACGTGAAACTCCTCACGGGAACATTGACCGTGGACCAGTCGGCGCTCACCGGCGAATCAAAAGATGCGCACAAGATGCCCGGCGAGGTGCTCTCGTCGGGGTCGATCGTCCGCCGCGGCGAGGGCAATGGCGTGGTCATGCTTACGGGTGCAAAGACGTATTTTGGCCGTACCACGGAACTGGTACAGCAGGCGCGGCCAAAGCTCCACATTGAAGCGGTGGTGAACAAGGTCGTCCGCTGGCTCTTCGTCATCGTGGGCGCGCTGCTGGGCGTTGTGATCATCCTGTCGCTGGTCCGCGGCGCACCGCTCCTGGAGATGGTTCCACTCATGCTCGTGCTGCTGATGAGTGCTGTGCCCGTTGCCCTCCCCGTCATGTTCACGGTCAGCATGGCTGTGGGGTCGAAGGAACTGGCTAAGCGCGGCGTGCTGGTCACCCGCCTGAGTGCCACGGAGGATGCCGCAACAATGGACGTGCTCTGCGTGGACAAGACCGGCACAATCACGATGAACCAGCTGGCCGTGACAGGCGTGGTCCCGCTGGAGCACGCAACCGAATCCGACGTGCTGTTCGCCGGTGCGCTCGCGTCACAGGAAGCCAACCAGGATCCTATTGACCTCGCATTCCTGGCCGCGGCAAAGGAACGGCACATCTTCGATAACCTTCCCAGGATCACACCCGTCTCCTTCGCACCGTTCGATGCGAAAAACCGGCGCACGGAAGCCGTGGTCGAGCAAAACGGGCAACGGCTGCGCGTGATGAAGGGCGCCGTACGCACTATCGCCGACGCCTGCGGACTCCAGACCGCGGCAATCGAGGCGTTGGAGGCACGCGTCAGCGCGTCGGCCGCCAAGGGCTATCGGATGCTGGCTGTGGCACGCGGCCCCGAGACGGGTGCTCCGGTTTTGGTCGGATTGGTGTCGTTGTATGATCCACCGCGACCCGACGCCAAGCAACTGATCGCCGCACTCAAAGACCGCGGCGTGGCGGTGAAGATGCTCACCGGTGATGCACTGGCGGTCGCTAGTGAAATCGCGCGGGGAGTAGGGTTGCCCAACATCCGGCGCGTGGCAGACCTGAAGGCCGCAAGCGCGCAGGCCGGCAACAAGACGGCTGATCTTTTTGCGGGCGCTGATGGTTTCGCGGAAGTATTTCCGGAGGACAAATTTGTCGTGGTCAAATATCTGCAGGGTGCGGGGCATGTTACCGGCATGACAGGCGACGGGGTCAACGATGCGCCCGCGCTTCGCCAGGCCGAAGTTGGCATCGCCGTCAGCACCGCGACCGACGTGGCCAAGGGCGCCGCGAGCGTCGTCTTGACCGATCCGGGGTTGACGAACATCGTGGCGCTGGTCGAGCAGGGACGGACGATCTACCAGCGCATTCTGACGTGGATCATCAACAAAATTAGTCGGACAATCCTAAAGGCAGCCTTCGTTTCCATCGCGTATGTCGTGACCGGCAAGTTTGTCGTCTCCGCTTTTGCCATGCTTCTGCTGACCTTTATGACGGACTTCGCCAAGATCGCCCTGGCCACAGACCACGTACGGTCATCCAGGAAACCAGAGACGTGGAATATCGGGGGCTTCATTATGATGTCCGTGGTCGTGGGCGTTGCGATGCTCGCGGAAGCGCTTCTCTTCTTGAAGATCGGCTGGTCACATTTTGGTTTATCAACCAGCAACAATGCCCTCTACACGTTCAGCTTCCTGCTGCTGCTCTACTTTGCCGTGTTCTCTGTGGTGTCCGCGCGCGAGCGCCGCGCATTCTGGTCGACGATGCCCAGCAAATCGCTCTTGGCCGCCCTCATAGTGGAGACGCTCACTGGTACCATCCTGACGCGCGTCGGGCTTCCGGGACTCATGCCGTTGCCGTGGTCGCAGGAACTCGCGATTTTTGCCTATGCCATGGTCTCGTGCCTGGTCGTCAACGATGCCGTGAAAGTCGTCATAATCAAGTGGCGCGTGCCCACGGCTGTTGCTTAGTTACCGCCTTAGCAGGCTAGTGAAGACCTTTCCTCTGGGCCGGCGCCTCATCCCTTTCCTGGAAGCTGGCTCTTGTTTTTCGATTTCTGCGAAGGGTGGGATTTCGCACCGGCTTCAGTTCACGCAGGCGCAACGCATTCGGAGCGGCCTGAGAAGGTCCCGCATGCCGGCATTGCAATAGTCATGAAACGCATGCATCATGATTATTTTTACCGGCTAATAAACTGCATTCGCTTCACAAGGACCGCGAAGGGCAACATGCAATTTGGATCAATCGCCAATATCGCGTCTGTTTTCGCTGGAAAGATGGACACGCTTGCGACGTGGAGATAACCGATTACCATTAGCAGCGGATTATGATGGCCTATGAAAGACGAGGTTCCGCCGCCTGGGCCGTGCATCCGGGCGAGATTCTAAAGCACGAGTTTCTCAAGCCCATGAACATAACCGGGTATCGGCCCTCCAAAGCAATCGATGTGAACACGCAGAGAGTCAATGACATTCTTCTTAAGAAAACCGGCGTCAGCGCTGACATGGCCATAAGGTTGGGCAAGTTTTTTGGGACATCTGCGGAGTTCTGGATGAACCTGCAGGCCGCTTACGAGCTTGTCACGGCAAAGAAGATATTGGGCAGCAAAATCACAAAGATTAAGACCATGACCGGCGCTGCATAAAAATTCCGGCAGCCCGGAAGAGACATTGCTGAGTTCATGAAAGAGATCCCTGTCGCATGATTCAGGTTGTATAATCCCGCGATAGTGATCCTGAAACTTGCCTTATTCATGTGGTTTGTCGCGCTGTGCATCTCTCTGGTGGCCAAAGGCAAGAGCAGGTCATGGATGCCGCGACTTTTTCTTGGCGGGTTCGTTCTACTGTTGCTGGGCTTTTTTCTGAAGCTTGTTTCCCGAATTATTTGATCTGACGCCTCGACGCGCTTCAGTCGCAGCCTGCCACTCTGTAACCAGAAAATCTGTAACCAGAAAATGTGTAGCCAAAAAACCAGCCGCGTATCGACACAAGAACGCGGAATCACTTGTTTTTTGATTCGTGTTCTTTCGCGAGAATTCGCGGCTACCTCTGCTTGCGAAAATCTGCTGTGATGTTCTGGGGCTGAATGCTTGGGGCTGAATGCTGAGGCGCTACGCCGTAACCAGCGATCCTACCTTTTCACCCGTGACCACGCGCTTGATATTGCCGTGGACGTTCAGGTTGAAAATCACGATCGGCAAACTGTTTTCCTGGCAGAGAGAGATTGCGGTGGCGTCCATTACGCGCAGCCCGCGCTTGAGCACGTCAAGATAGCTGATGGATTCAATCATCGTGGCGGTGCTTACCAGCTTGGGATCGGCATCGTAAATGCCGTTTACCTTGGTGGCTTTCATGATCACGTCGGCCTTGATCTCCATGGCGCGCAGTGAAGCGGCCGTGTCGGTGGAGAAATAGGGATTGCCGGTGCCGCCGGCAAAGATCACCGCGCGGCCTTTTTCCATGTGCCGCAGCGCCCTGCGCCGGATAAACGGCTCCGCCACCTGGTTCATCTCCAGCGCGGACATAACCCGCGTGTGTACGTCTTGTTTTTCCAGCGCGTCCTGCAGGGCCAGCGAGTTGATCACCGTAGCCAGCATGCCCATGTGGTCCGCTGAGACGCGGTCCATGTCGCGAGCCTGCTCAGCCACGCCGCGGAAAAAATTGCCGCCGCCCACAACCATCGCAATCTCCACGCCGAGTTCGTGGACCTCTTTGATCTCGGCGGCGATGGCGTGTATGCGGCTGGTTTCAACGCCAAAACCTTTGTCCCCCGCCAGGGCTTCACCGGAGAGCTTGAGAAGAATGCGTTTGAAGGCAAGCATGCTGCTTAAGTATAGAGCAAGCGGGGCTCTTTCCTATAGTCCCGAACGGAGTGAGGGACCCCTATGACCCATAAAACTTCAGAGATCACGATCAGAATCCACGTTGCTCGCGTCGAGCACGAAGTGGTTCACCGTTTCCGCTTCACTCGAACGTAATCAGCACGATTTCCGGCCGTGTCCCCACCCGCAACGGCGGACCCCATGTGCCGGTGCCATAAGTCGTGTAAACCTGCAAAGCGCCGAACCGTTGCAGTCCGTGGATGAACTTTTTCCACACGCGCTGGGCAATCAGCGTCCATGGAAAGAACTGTCCGCCATGCGTGTGGCCGGAGAGTTGCAAAGATATGCCTTCTTCTTCACTGATAGGCAGGCGCACCGGCGCGTGCAGCAGCAACACACTGGCGCGGTTGCGATCGAGATTCATGCGGCACAGTATCGACCGGTATTGGTTTTCATTCACGGCATCACGATAATGCACGCCGATGAGCTGCAGCCCATCGACCTCAACTTTTTCATTGTTCAGGACGCGTATGCCCGCCCGCAGCAGCGGCGGCAGATATTCCGCATTGCGATAAAACTCTTCATGATTGCCCGCAATGTAATAGACACCCAGCGTTGCCGCCTTGGGCGCCGCGACCAGGTCTGCCCACGGTCGCGCCAGCTTTTCAAAATCTCCGGCGACGCCATCGTACAGATCGCCCGCTATAAACACGATGTCATTCTTCAGCGTCAGCAGCTTGTTTACTACACGCCGCACAAAGCGCCCATTACGCACGTGTCCCAGATGCAGATCGCTGACCAGCGCCGCTGTCCGTCCGCGCCACTGCGTCGGCAGGTTGGGGAGTGCCACGGTGATGCGCACCACTCGCGGCCACGCTGCATTCAGCAATCCATACAGACCAGTCAAAATAGCGGCGGCAAAAGCCACATCGGCAATCCACCCCGGCCGCCAGCCCAAGCCGCCCACGGCGCTCACGCCATAAACGATCCAGCAGACAATCGACGCAAGCATAAAGTAACTGGCAAATCCCAGCCAGAGCGCGGAGATCAGATAGAAGAATCTTACGAGAGGCTGATATGAGTACCAGCCAAGCAGAGACGCAGCCACAAAGCTCACGGAAAGCAGCGCGAACGCCAGCTTCATTTGCCATGATGCGGCCCAGCCACCCCAGAAGTGCGCCACCGTGGCATACACGAACCAGTGCGCTGCAAAAAGAATCGCCTGTATGATGCTGACAAAGACGAAGAGCCGGGATCGCAACCTGTTATGGGTCCTTTATTGAAGAAAAGAGAATCCGCCGCAAATAATCGTACAGCTTTAGACGCGGGTGAGGCGTTGCACGATTCACAATGCGGATGTCGGGTCTATACGATGGCCCTCACCACGCCGCCATCCACGCGTACCGCCGCTCCGGTTGTTGCAGATGCCTGCTCTGACGATAAATACACCACCATGTTCGCGACCTCCTCATTCGTCGCAAACCGCTTGAGCAGCGACGACGGCCGCATGGTGCGGAAGAAATCTTTTTCCGTCTGCTCAAAACTCTTGCCCGATTGCTTCCCCACCTGCTCCACAAATTTTTCCACGCCCTCTGACCGCGTTGGTCCTGGCAGCACCGCGTTCACCGTAACGCCGGTTCCGGCAACCGTCTCCGCCAGTCCGCGGGACACCGCAAGCTGCGCGGTCTTGGTCATTCCGTAGTGAATCATCTCCGCCGGAATCTGCACGCCGGACTCGCTGGAGATAAAGATCACGCGCCCCCATTTGCGCTGCACCATGCCACGGG
>JBAVUZ010000666.1:0-1622 GCA_049697035.1 Candidatus Angelobacter sp.
CCCGTGCTGGCGGTAATCCGGCATGGTTGCAGCCTGGGATCATTCATGAACATGCTGCTGATTCCGGCAAAGCCGCTGTTAAAGCCAAAAGTCATGGTCGAAATGGATCCATCCGGCGCGTATTTCACCAGCGATCCGGCAGGACCGGCGACATAATTAATTGAATGTATCGTGTCGGTCGCCGCGGTGGGACGGCCCGCTGACTGATTGGTGTAATGAATGACTGCTCCACTGGGATAGTGCAGGTTCACAACTCCGCCGTGCAGATTGTAATCGTAACTCATGCTTTTGGTGGCAGAACCGATGGTCCGCTGTTCCGTCTTGATCTGCCCCATCGCGTCATAGGTGTAAATTCCGGAGCCCGCCTGGTCAGTCAATGAGGTCAAAAGCCCAATGCCGTTCAATCCTTCGTCATATTTGTTAACCACGGCCGAGTTCGGCAAATATGGCCAAGCCGTTGAGCACTGCTGCGGAGTTGCGTTGCTGTAGCCTTTGGCGAGCAGCCGATTCAGCGAGTCATAACAATAGCTGATTGCCGTGGTCGCGCTTAGCTTTTGGTTCGCCGCGGGAGACGTCTTGACCGCGAGATTGCCGTTGGGATCGTATGCGTAATTGATCACGCCCGTCTCTGGGTTGCTGGCCCACAGCAACTGCCCCAGTGAGTTATAACCAAACCGGCGCAGCCGCCACGCATTGTTGGCATCCGGCGGGACCGGCGATGTGGCGCTGAAAGGGGTGGTTGGACAGCCGGAACCGCTGGCGTCTCCGTGTTGTTCAACACAGTAGAGATTTCCGAGCGCATCGTATTTATATTGCGTCACCCATACACCGGACCACACCGTTTGCTCTGGAGTGGGTGGAACTGCGTCGGCGCCACCGGTGAGTGTGCTGCCAGAAGCAACGGCGGTAAATGAACCTAATGGCGACGGAGAGGATGCCGTCAAAGTGTAGTTGGTAGAACCACCCAGGGAATTCGCTTGCAGTGAGATGATAGCGCCGCATTGAGCTGTGACCGGAACGCACGGATTCGCTGTAGCCGAAACAAGAGTGCCATTCAGGCTGGCGGCCAGGGCAGTCGCAATACTTCCGGCCGTGGCACCCTGTCCCCAGGTGGTGGAATAGGTTGTTCCATTCAAGACAACCGATGCGGCGGCACTGTCATAGGAAGTCCCGAACTGGGCGGGTTGGCCACCGGTCATGGTTCCGGACGGAGGCGTTATGCTGAAGGATGGCGAGGTAAAGTCCTGGCTGTCATAGCTTTCGGTAAGCGAAAATGCATAATTTGCGCCATTGGCCGAGGTGATCACAATTGCGGTGGTGCCAGAAAGAGTTGCCGTTACCGGCATTCCGGGCGTTGCATTGATTTGGTTTATTAAAGCCTGGGCTATGCCCGCTGCCGTGGCATTTTGAGTGTGGCTATAAACAGCGCCCGCAACTACTCCGTTCACGGTTATATCGACCTCGCCGGAATCGTAAATAGGGCAGCTCTGGTGCAAGGGGCAGTCGGGTGCTTGCGTTTGTTTCGCCGCACCCGCAAATGAAAAGGACGCCGACCCGGGCGTCGCTGGCACCGTTTGCACCTGCTGGCTCTGCTCAGTTCCGGAGATTGTGATACTTCCCGT
>JBAVUZ010000667.1:0-5272 GCA_049697035.1 Candidatus Angelobacter sp.
TGCCACCGCTCCAGCCCCACCTGCCGCAGCGCCTGGCAATCCGGATACTCCGTCCTTATCAGCTCAACCACAAATCCCAGGTCTTTCGCCAGCAGCGCAAACAGAAACATCACGCCCTGTTCGTTCGTCGGCCCGCAAGACATGTGTATCGTTGTCAGTGGAGGCCCGTACACCGGCCGGTCCGGCAGCTCATACGCGCCCGTGGCCTTTAAATCCACTGGCCTTTCCAACATCCATGCAGACTCCGGTTCGCCCTTGTAATGCTCTCGAATGATGTTCATTACATCCGCATACTCGACATCCAGTTTCTGCTGCCGCGCATATTCATGCATACCTCGTGGCATCTGGGTCCATCTCTTGAACCGGCCCATCAGCGGACGGACGCTGTACTTGCTCTGGTGCTCGTATTCGGTCATCGTCGGGAGCTTCTTCATCTTGCGCACGATCATCGCCCAGTCGCGGAACAGCTCATCCATCGCGACCTCAAACCCCGCGCCTAAACAATCCAGGCCGCTCTCATGCAGTGCGAGCGTGTATGTTCCTAGATATTTCCGGATCGCCCCCATCTTGGCTGCGGGAAAATGGCTGAGCAACTCAGCGTATTTGGGAGCGCGCCCTAAATTTTGTGCGCACTCCTTGATGGCTGCAATGATGTCTTCTTTCTTTACGTTTGCCATGTTTTTATCTCCAAAAATGAAAAGCCACCTTTTTGGGTGGCTTTTTCTGCTGTGAATTTGTGGAACGGAAAATCGCTAGCGGAGCCCGGCCTTCATGGCCCGGGACAGAAAGAGGCG
Source organism: Candidatus Angelobacter sp. (assembly GCA_049697035.1). Classification (GTDB taxonomy): domain Bacteria; phylum Acidobacteriota; class Terriglobia; order Terriglobales; family Acidobacteriaceae; genus Angelobacter. Next base: position 795 of record JBAVUZ010000667.1, read on the forward strand.
AGGATGAAAGTTTTGGCCGTTTGGATCAAGCCAAAAGCCAAGAGCCAACAGCCAAGGGCCCTTCCCTCTACTTACTAGTGTCGAAAAAGGCCCCCCTCCGGGACACTTTTTTTCAACTTTATTTTTGCCGCCTCCCGTAACCAGTCCATCCCATTGCGATCAAAGCGTTTCCAGGCCGCCTGCAGCACCTTCCGCGACTCTTCATCCGGCAGTAGCCCCATGGCCTGCTCGCGGCTCATCCCGGCAAGTCGACACCTGAGCACCTTCATCTCCCATTCATCCAGCCCGGCCGCTGCTGCCCACTTGTCCCAGTCAGGCCTTACCGAGGGGCGCGCCTCAAGATCAAGCCCTTCAAAGCTGTCATTCATTTGGCGGACTGTGGCTTTCCATTCCTCTGACGGCGGCGTCACAACAGTTAATTCCTGTGGCATCCCAGAAGCCAGCCACTCCCGGTAACTCTCATGCTCCTCAACGGGATCGCCGGGATCTTGTGCTCCAGCCGCGCCGACGCGCCAGATTCCGTCTTCGCCTTTGGCCGCATCTCGGCTGTCGTAGTGGTGGCCAAGGTATTCCAACGCTTCCTCGCCCGATATTTTTGCGCCATCACTCCTGCTGCCGACCACCGGAACCAGGTTCCCACTGTCTTCCTTCACCAGCCCCATCTTCAACGCTTCCCGCTTGGCAACGGTCTTTATATAGGTTTTCGGGTTCTTCGCGGTGCGCCATCTCCCTTGCTGGACGGCTTCGCGGATTGCCAGAAAGTATTGCGGCCCCAGGCGCAATTCCTGCATGATCCACACCCAGACAGCGCTCGACTGCTCCACACTGAGCTTTGCCGCCGTTTCCAGCACTCCGAGCCATTCTGCCTTGCTTGAAGGTGATCCACCCATATTCCCCTCACTAAACAACAGGGGAATAGCTTACCGCCGTTGGCGAACAAAAACAATCAAATTATTCTATTTTTATTCGCTAAAGTGTGACCTGAGCTAACTTGGTTTGTTGCGTTGGAAATTCACCTTCAGAAATGTCTCAGGCTTCATGGGCACGCGCTATTTTGCCAGCGTCGCTTCGTAACACTCACGGGTTTTTCTGGCGATCTCCGGCCAGCCAGGTGCCTTTGATGCTTCACGGCTGAGTGCATCCGCCATTCTGGCGCGCTCGTCGGGCTGAAGAATAAAAGTTTGCAGAGCGGAAGTCAGCGCGCCGGCGGACCCATAGTCCACCAGCAGTGCTGTTTTTCCGTCTTTCAGATACGCCTTAAAGAAAGGCAATGTGGTGGCGATCACGGCTTTGCCATAGTTCAATCCGGTCAGCAGCGCGCCGCTGGTTGTTCCGGCTTTGTAGGGATAAACCAGGATATCGGCGGCCTGGTAAAGAAGAGGAAGTTGCTCAACAGCGATGAAGCGCAGCCACAACAGCACGGAATCACTGAGCCCTTCCGCCTCAACCTTGTCGCGTATCCCGGACAAGGTCCGCTGGTCACCCGTGCCGGCAATCAGCAGTGTGCCTTTGGTCCCGGCTTGTTTGAGCTTCTTCCATCCATCCAGCAGGAATGGAACACCTTTGTATTCGCTGATCACCCCGGCGCAAAGGACGATAGGTCCTTCCTGGGGAAGGCCCAGCTTAGCGCGGGCCTCAAACGTGGACAACCGCGGAACGTCCTCGAAAAGAGGACCATGAGGAATCACCCAGACATTCTCCGCGGCAACACTGAACCTGCGGATGAGTTCCCTGCGCGCTTCTTCGCCGTGGCAGATCAGAGCGTCCGCGGCATGATAAGCGCGCTGAAAAAGAGATATGCCTTCCTCCGGAGCGTCTTGCCGCGTGACATTGTGAACGGTGTAAACCACGCGAATGCCGCGGTGGCGTATCCACCGTAAAAACCACAGCTCAAACGGCATCTTTCGCTCAAGGAAAGGCAAATACTCAACATGCAGGATGTCCGGCGGAAAAACCGTGAACCTTATTCCCAGGACAAAAAGGTTTACCAGGTACTCGCATGATTTGACCAGCCGGCGCAAAAACGAGGAGTGCATGGCTCCTCCGAAATCAAGCAGCCGCTTGTCGGGAACCAGGCCGGACTTGTGAAGATATTCGCGGTCCAGGTGATAACGCACTGTCCCCAGCGTAGTGTCCACGGACTCTGCGCGCAGTGACGAACACAGCCGCGCCACGTAGTAAGGGATGAACGACCACAAGTCCATCATGTACCCGCGGATCGGATCACGTTCCGCTACGGTAAGCCGATAGTGGGCTTCCCGGCTTTGGGTTTTGTCCGGATCTACTGTGCTTTTACCTTTGGATCCAGCTTCTTTCCTTGCTGCGTCGAGGATGGCGACGTCGTCAAAAATCTGCTTCACGCTCTTGGATTCAATCTTGCTATCGGCGGAGGACTGGACCGGGGCAGGAATCGTTGCAACATGTACTCCATCAGACTTGTTTTTTGGCTGGACTTGATCAAGCTCATTTTTTGCCTGGGAAAGTCTTCTAGACATATACCGACTTCCTTTCTTACGCAACAAATCAGGCGCGCGGCGAAGGCCGGCAAAGTGAAGAGTCTCTGTCAGCGTAGACGCCGCGATTTTCGCACTATAAAGCGCCATGCCAGAGCGTGTCTGTGCTCTTTGTCACAGCTAAGAAAGGATTTAGAATGCGCTCGGGACCGCCGGGGCGCGCTTGCCTTCTCGGCGCGTCGTTCCCGGGTCTTGTTACAATATCCCCATGCCTCGTATGGTCAAATGCGCAAAGCTTGGACGTGAACTCCCCGGCCTGGATGAACCCCCTTTCGATACCGAACTGGGGCAGAAGATCTATGAAAACGTGAGCGCTGAGGCCTGGAAGATGTGGGCTGAGCACTCCAAAATGCTGCTTAATGAATATCGCCTGCAGCCCTGGAAGCCCGAGGCGCAGCAATTTCTTGTCGAACAGATGCAGCAATATTTCTTCGGCGCAGGCGCGCAACTGCCCAAAGAGTTTGTTCCGCCACCCAAGTAAGGCGATACTCAAAACAAAAAGCGGCCGGGTGGGCCGCCTTTATTTCCGCTGCATCACAAATCTATTGATAGACGATTGTCGGATTCGTAAACAAAACGATACCAATCATAATGATTAACTCCATTTGTGTCTCCTCTCTGTCTTGACCTTTCGTGAAAAGATGGCCCTGGCTAGACGGGGTGTAACCCTATTTGAAGCTATCAAGATAGTCAAATGAACGTAAGTAAGGGCAGAGCGCCTCTACCCTTACAGTCCCCGCCATTCCGATCTTTACGAGTAGATAATCGCTGGGTTTGTCTCACCGTCACAGCAACTTGACGAATAGGTGTATGTCCCCGCTGTAGCCGTTGACAAAATGTTGCAAGTCATCGAGCCGTTGGCGGGAACGCTAAACGAGTTGCCACAATCCACCAGACTGCCCAGCCCGGTTATGGTGCATGCTTTGGGTCGATGATTGGTAAACGTCAGGGTTGTGGAATCGGCGCTGGCAGTGGCGCCGGCACATAAATCAAAAGAAGGGTTTTTTACAGCGACTAACGCGTGTCTATGCTTCGTCATCTTAATCTCTCCTTATGTGTTCGGCCCTAGGCTGGGCTTCTCACAAATCTATGCAATATTTAATTCCTGGGGTTCGGCCTAAGAAATTGATTGTTGATCCTCAACGCTTCAATTCTGCTTCCCTTGCACCAGCGCCTGGTAGCGAGGGTTGCTATGCAGATTATCTAGATCAGGGGATTCGCGTACCGTGGTCAGCGAGTATCCAGCTTGCAGGGCTTTGCTCAGCCACTCCAGCGCTGTTCCGGTCTCTCCCAGCCGGTTGTAAACTAATGCGGCGCTGAAGAGTATTTCCTTATCTGATTTGCCGTACGCCAGCGCCTGGTCCAGATACTTGAGCGCCGGAGCGCGCTCTTCCAGCATGACGTGATAGTTGGCAAGGTAACTGAGCACCTCTGGATCACGGGGATTGATCTTTAGCGTTTCTTCTGCTAGCTGAATGCCCCTGCGATAAGCTTTGTCTGCTTCGGTGCGGTTGCCAGCGAAGTATTGTGCCTCGCCGAGATTTCCCGAAACTTTGTAATCGCTGCCATCGATATGTGTGGCTTCTGTGTAGGCACTGGCGGCTTCAGAGTACTTGCGCAGGTGAAAGTATGCCGTTCCCAGGTTCGAGTAACCTGCGGTTGTCCGCCGAACCTCCAGAGACTTCTTCAACGGTGGAATGGCCTCAGCATATTTGCCATCGGCCAGATACGCCGCGCCAACATTCGCGTAGCCGCGAAAGCTGTCTGGCGTGAGCTCGGACACCTTCTGGAACATGGCCGCGCACTTGTCATACTGCGACTGCCGGCAGTAGAAGATGCCCAGTTGGTTGTAACCCTTCCAATACCGGGGACGCAGATTGATGACCTGCTGATAAGTCTTCTCCGCGTCATTGAGCTTGCCCAGGCGCTCGTACGCCGACGCCATGCCGGTGTAAGCTTCGTCAC
>JBAVUZ010000668.1:0-7205 GCA_049697035.1 Candidatus Angelobacter sp.
TGCAATCAAGGTGTGTCGGCTGGATGGCGGGCAACTCGGGTACGTTCCGGGCGGCCACACCTCAAAGCTCAGTCATGAACTAGCAATTGGATGGACCTTTCGCGTGACCGTTGATGAAGTATTTGCGGCAGATCGGCCCGGATGTGTAGGGTGCCGTCTTCGACTCGATGTGCTGACTATGAGCGAACGGACCGAGCAACGCAAGAAACATAACCAGCCCCATTAGCCTGGCGGGAACCGTGTGGTTTAACGCAGGTGGCAGAGCACGGATTTTTCTGTGCGCAAACAACCCTCTCACCCTCTGTCATCTTGAGCGAGCCCGCGGGAGCCGAACCATGAGCTTGCGAATGGGAGGGCGGACTAAGGGCGAGTCGAAAGATGACAGAGGGTGAGGAGGGTTGTTTGCCATGCTGATTGAGGGGGTTCAACCCAAAATGTGGCACTCAACCGTGCAAGAAAATCAGGAGAGTCAAGATTCGTCGTGCATACTGAAACCTAGTCGATATGTTAGACGACCCGCTCTAGTCTCTTTCAACTGTTGCGTCTGGACTGCTTTGCCTGAGCCTCGGCCCAGCTTCGGCGATACGGCTCACCAGCAATAGGGTCCAGAGTTAGCTCTGATTGGAAATTGCGGTTGAGAAAATTTGCCAACTCGACTATATGTGGCTCACCCGTTCTCAGCGCCGTCTCATTGAACGTGCCAGATTGAGAATAGTGAAATCTCGTTTGTGGGTTTGGTTCCCTGTTGGCGAGAATGATTGCCAAAGTGGTCTTTGATTGTACTGCCGCTGCTCGAACCGCCAGTTTAAGCTTGCTCTCGTCTATTGCTCGGAGACTGAAAGGCACTTCTATAAACACAATTTTCCCCATGTGCTTTTCCGAAACCTTGGTCTGCCTTAACTTCTTTCGGAGTTTAGCCGTCAACCGACTGTAATGGTCGATTTGCTCCGCAATCTTCGCAAACTTCAAAAAAAGTCGCACTGCTTCGTATTCTCGAAACCTGTCACCTTGGTCGAATCTAGCCGTCACCTCATCACGATCTCTTGCTGGAACACTATAGAGGCGCATTCCAGCGTCCCAATCGTCAGTGTCACCATATCGCACGGCTTCTGATGCGGATGTAAGGATTCCAACCCAGATGTCCGTGTGTCCATCGCTATAGTGGACTGGCAGGGTACCGCCGCGCGCACGCTTCATGGCACGGCGAACTAATCGGAGAACGCAGTTATAGGTGTGACCAGTAAGAGGCTCTTTTGAGCGAATCTTGACGCACAAAGGCGCAGCGGCGTGCCGCGTTTTGTCACTAATAATATGGCAAATGCTCTCGGAAAGGACTTGAGGCTCCGTAACCTGTGGTGAGTTTCCAAGCCTAGAACATTCACAGGGAACATCGAACCCGGCGATATTAATTGTGAAATCTCCCGTGCTATTGCTCGTCTCGGGATTGAGCGTCACTCTCTGCGCCGCTTGGCATGCCCTTTTCAGCCTGGTCGCGATCGCAAGTTCAAAAAATATCGGCCAAAACTTATCACGCTTCAGTTTCTCGACCTTGTCATGCAAAGAGGGGTCACCTTGAAAGGCTCTAAAGTAGGCAGCCAATTCAAGAACTTGGACGATATGTTTTTCAACCTTTGCTGACAGTAACCAAGTTCTTAGCTGTTTCGATTCGTCGTCAAAGATGGCAACAGGGCTGGAGTCAATGATCAATAGCTGCTGCAGATAATTGGCTCCGAGCGTCGCTTTGACAAGGGCTACGCTGTCTTCAATGAGACCTACCGGCAGATCAAGGTCTTCCCGTCTTGCGTTTGCTCCGCAGATCCACTTGTAAAGCGCACTATCAAGATCAGGCATTGGTTCTATACAAGTGTAACCCGTAAATTTCTCATGGTTTCTCGGACCATTTATTGCTTTCGCTCTTTGTTCGTGATACACTCATGCTCCATGCTTACCCGCTCCCAAATCCTTCGCGCCCTTCGCGCCTCTGCCCGCCAGCTTGGCCGCGCCCCGACCCGCGCCGAGCTTTTGCGTCTGACTGGCATCCACTATGGCAGGTTGATCCCGCATTTCCCCGGCGGATACCGCTCGGCCATCCGCGCTGCCGGACTCTCGCCCGACCCCGGCGGTCTCCGCATCGGCACTGCTGATCTGCTGACTGACTGGGCACGCTTGGCCCGCAAGAAAGGACGTGTGCCCACCCGCGACGAATACGAGCGTGAGGGCCGCTATGCATCCGCCAGCCTGGAAACCCGCTTCCATCGTTGGACGCAGGTGCCTTCCGCTTTCCTCAAATTTGCCGAATCGATGGGCCTTTCCGAACAATGGTCCGATGTCGTCGGCATCATTCACAACGGCCCCATGCCCAAACGCGGCGGTGGCCGTCGCTGGCTCAAGGGTTGGAAGAAAAACGACGGGAATAAAAATGACTGGAAGAACGCCACGCATAGAAACACCGGGCATCAGAATCAAGACTCGCAGAAACAAGAATCGATCGTTCCTGCCGCTATCTCGCCTTCCGCGCCCTCAGCGCCACAGGCCGGCGTCTCCGTCCTTCCTCCGCCGCTCCACGGAATGAAGTGCGTTACGGTCTCCATGCTGACAATACTCTTCTCCATGTCCTCACTTCGCACGCTTGTCCCCCGGAGCGTTTATCCTGACCGTCCGCTGCTCGGCGCGCCAATGGACCTGCCCGGCTTCTTGTTTGAACCCACCAATGAAATGGGAGTGGTGCTTCTGTTTGGCATGCTTTTCTGGCGTTTGGGTTTCATCATTGAATCGGCGCAGATTGGCTACCCGGATTGCCGGGCAAAATTAGAAGTGGAGCCCGGACGCTGGCAGGACGTGGGCATTGAGTTTGAGCTTCACAGCCGTCACTTCCTTGCCCATCGTCATGATCCTAACCGCTGTGACTTCATCGTCTGCTGGATACACAACTGGAAGGGCTGTCCGCCCAACTTGCGGGTGATAGAACTGCGGGAAGTGGTTCGCAGGCTGTCTCAGTTGCCGCATTCCCAGCGGATCAGTTTCTGATCGCTGGGGTTGATGGACAAATGATAAGACTTAAAGGGAAACTTGTCTTTCGGATCACCCGATCACGGACGATCACCCGTTCCGATCCGCGCCCATCCGCGCAAATCCGCGGTAAGGCTTGCGGGTTTTCCGATTACGGCGATTCCGCGCGATCACGGCGATTCCGGCGATCTCTCACACCACCACTGCCTGCCGCTTCCCGGATGTCTCCAGCTCAATCGCCTGCTTGAAATAGTCCATTGAAAGTTTCAGCCCGGCTTCCAGGTCGATCTTCGGTTCCCAGCCCAGCAGCCGCTTTGCTTTGCTGATGTCCGGACGGCGCTGTTTAGGATCGTCCTGCGGCAACGGCTCGTTGACGATTGGACTCTTTGATCCAGTGACCTTCAAGACAAGCCGTGCGCATTCCAGAATCGTGAACTCCACCGGGTTTCCGATGTTCACCGGATCATGCTCGTCTGACTTCGACAAGCGCACAATGCCGTCCACTTCGTCGCTCACGTAGCAGAAGCTGCGCGTCTGGCTGCCGTCACCGTAAACCGTGAGCGGATCTCCGCGCAGCGCTTGCTTCATAAAGTTGGAAATCACGCGTCCGTCATTCAATTGCAGCCGCGGCCCGTACGTATTAAAGATGCGCAGGATGCGCGTATCCACCTTGTGGTAGCGGTGATAGGCCATGGTCGCGGCCTCGGCAAAGCGCTTGGACTCGTCATACACAGAGCGCGGGCCGATTGAATTCACGTGCCCCCAGTAAGTCTCTTTCTGCGGATGCTCCAGCGGATCGCCATAGCACTCAGAGGTCGAAGCGACCATGTATTTTGCGCCGTATTTCTTTGCCAGATCGAGCGAATGGAACGATCCCAGGGAACCGACTTTGAGCGTTTCGATTCCGTGTTCCATGTAGTCCACCGGGCTGGCCGGCGAGGCGAAGTGAAAAACGTAATCCACGCGGCCCACGTCATAAGGCTCGTTGACGTCCTTCTGCACAAACTCAAAGCGCGGCTCATTTTTCAGGTGGGCGATATTGCGCAGGCTTCCAGTGAGCAGATTGTCCACGCACACAACGTGGTTACCCTCCGCCAGCAGCGCATCGCAAAGATGCGATCCCACAAATCCCGCTCCGCCCGTCACCAATACCCGCATAAAAAGTTTTCCCTCTCAAAAAATGATTGTCATCCTGAGCGACTACGAGCGACGCAGGAACGAGTAGGAGTCGAAGGACCTATGCATTTCCCTCCTGTCATCCTGAGCGCTGCCCGAAGGAGCGCAGCGACAAAGGGCGAGTCGAAGGACCCCGAGGATTTGCCCTCGCTTCAGGGAGTTCTCACGAAAATGCTTTGATCCAACCTGCTGCCACGCAGCCTGCTTCCATTCTACCGCTGACCCGCTCCCATGCTGCTCATTCCGCTGTTGCCGCCGCAGTGACCTATGCTGCGCTCCACGTCGGTGCCTTCTTCATAGTCATTCCAGGTTTCCACCAGCAGATACGGCGCCGCATTCTGCGATCCGTAATATTTGCGGAACACCCGCAGCACGTCTTCAAACGTCTTGCCGCAGCGATACGCAATGTGCCGGTTCCGGCTCCATGAAGCCTTGCTGTCGTCAAAGCCCGGCCACACCGCGCCCACCGCAATCTTGTCCGGATGGTGCTCCTGCATGTTGCGATAAAAATAATTCAGGTAATCTTCGCCGTAGTTGCTGCCGTCGCGCGCCCAGCCGTCTTTGCCCGGCTGCACCCACGCGTAATATCCGTCAAACGCGTCCGGATATTTATCGCTCATGTCCTTGTAAATCAGCAGCGGAGGATCGGGCCACGACCTGGTGACCTGCCGTATGCGGTTCCAGTCAGTGTTGGATTCTTTTGGAAAAATAAAGATTACTGGCCGTCCGTTGTAGCGCAGGTAAGCAGAGCGTGAAGGCCCGGCTTCCGGCCCAATATAGCGATCATAAAGATATTGCAGGTCCACGATCACCGCGTCCGTGTCGTACCCAGGATGGTCCACGGCTTCGTCATACTGCGCTGCCACTTTAAAGCTGGGATCGGCGCCGGCTGCCTGCTGCATCAGCCCGTAAGCCTGGTCTTCAAATTCTTTGCGCGGTCCGTACCAGTTCACCACAAACCCGCTGATGTTCAGCTCTTTGGCCTTGGCAATCTGCTGCCGCAACACATTCGGATCATGGCAGGAATAGCCCACGTCAATGTGTGCCTTCTGCCCGAACCACGGCTGGTAGATGGCCAGAAGCCGCGGGCTGCCCTCCGGCGCGCGACCCTGCGCCGCCAGAGACTCACGAGGATTGACCTTCGCGGCGCAACCCGTCGAGCCTGCCATCATCAGCAAAGAAAGCATTGCCATCGCCAGCAGTGCAATCGCCCGGAAATCGGCGGTACGCCGCAGGCGCGAAAGCTTTTGCCGCCCAAAACTGCCGCGCCCCAAGATTCGCCGATCCAGGAGAGGATTCAGCTTGAAGAAAATTGCCTTGGAAATAGAGATATGAGTGCCCTTCATGACCTGCCAACTGCCATATGACTTGTTATTACTTCCAGTTGGATGAAGCAGCAGCAGTTTTGGATGGATAGCGCCGTGGCGGGCCTTAGCTTTGTTTGGCTTGGCCCGGTGGCGTCCTTCAGGCTCTTTGCAGTGATAACCCCTATGCTTGTCAGTCCCCAATGCTTTTGCCATTCGCGACGATCCCCGGCCTTACACATCCGCGCTGGATTCTGTTAGCTTGAAATTGGATGATCTCTTTTTCCAATATCAATAAGCAGTACGGTAAACAGCTGGTTTTTGTCGATGCATCCTTCCAGCTCAATCCCGGCGAAAAAGTCGGCCTCGTCGGCCCCAACGGAGCAGGGAAGACCACGCTCTTCCGCATGGTGGTTGGCGAAGAAGAGCCCGACGAAGGCGAAGTCTCTGTTCCCAAACGGCTCACCATCGGCTATTTCCGGCAGGATGTTGAAGAAATGTCGGGCCGGTCAGTGCTCGATGAAGCCATTGCCGGCAGCGGACGCGTGGGCGACCTTCATCATGAACTGGAAGCTTTGCAGCATGAAATGTCTGATCCCGCTAAAGCCGACGAGATGGACCGCGTGCTGGCGCGCTTTGGAGAAGTCCAGGAAGAGTACGAGCACCTTGGCGGATACGCGCTTGAAGCGCAGGCGCGCGAGGTGCTGCACGGCTTGGGATTTAAAGACGATCAGATTGATGGCGACGTGGGCGCGCTTTCCGGCGGATGGAAGATGCGCGTCGCTCTGGCCCGCGTTCTCCTCGGCCGTCCCGATGTGCTGCTGATGGACGAACCCACGAACCACCTTGATCTTGAATCCATCATTTGGCTGGAACAGTTCCTCAAGTCGTATCAGGGCGCTCTGCTTATGACCTCGCACGATCGCGAGTTCATGAACCGCCTTGTCTCTAAAATCGCCGAGATTGAATCCGGCGAGATCATCACCTACTCCGGCAACTATGATTTCTATGAGCGTGAGCGGAACATCCGCGCCGCCAATCAGCAGGCTGCTTTCGCGCGGCAGCAATCCATGCTGGCCAAGGAGCAGCGCTTTATTGATCGCTTCCGCACGCACGCCGCCAAGGCCGCGCAGGTGCAGAGCCGCATCAAGGCCCTGGATAAGATTGAAAAAATCGAGCTGCCCAAAAAGCGCCAGATCGTTAAGTTTGATTTCCGCCCGCCGCCGCGTTCCGGCGAGCAGGTGGCCGTGATTGAAGACCTGCACAAAAGCTATGGCCCGCGCGTGATCTATGACGGCTTCAATCTCACCATCCGGCGCGGTGAGCGATGGGCCGTGATGGGCAGAAACGGCGCGGGTAAAACCACGCTGCTCAAGATGATTGCCGGCGCGTCGCAGCCGGATTCCGGCTCAGTCCGCCTGGGCGCGAGCCTCTACATGGGCTATTTCGCGCAGCAGTCTCTTGATGTTCTTGATCCCGATCTCACCATCATTGAGCAGCTACAGCGTGATTTCCCGCATGACAGCCTTGGCTCACTGCGCAACCTCGCAGGCGCGTTTCAGTTTTCCGGTGACGATGTCGACAAGAAGATCCGCGCGCTTTCCGGCGGGGAAAAGTCCCGGCTGGTAATGGCCTTGATGCTCTATAACCCGCCCAACTTTCTCGTGCTCGACGAGCCCACCAACCACCTTGACCTTGCGACGAAAGAAATGCTGG
>JBAVUZ010000669.1:0-2642 GCA_049697035.1 Candidatus Angelobacter sp.
GCTACAGATTTGCTCTGCCTGTGATCGCCACAATAAACCAGGCTAGGACGATCTTTCTTGCGCTTGGCTTCAAACACTCCAAACAAGACCTCACTTGGAACAGTATTAAAAGCGCAGACCACATGAGCGCGCGGCACTTTCCTGGCAAGCTCTTCCGCGCCCGACGTAGTAGTACCAATGATCAGTTTTGTGTTGTCCGCATCCATCGGAAGTGAGCAGGTCAGGATCACTTTGCCAGCTAGATCGCCTGCCTGCTTCAGCACATCATCCAATCGCGACCAATGTACCGCAAGCAGAACAGCATCGGCATCTTTCGCTGCTTCGGCCGGAGTGCCGGCGCGCATTGCCCTGAGTGTCGCGCGCCAGCTTCTTGAGCTTGTCATTGCTTCGCGCATAGCTGAACACAACTTCATGTCCAGCGCGCGCGAAGATGGTTCCGAGCTTCGCGCCCATCAACCCGGAACCCAGAATTCCAATCCGCATGGTATTACTCCCCCGACCTAGCGATTCACCAGTTTCTGCAGGTTCTCCGGGTACCGGGATCCCTGCACAGGAATCTTCGCAGACGCATTGTCGATTTGCCGGAGATCGTCTGCCGTGAGTTGAACGTTAGCCGCTCCGATGTTTTCTTCAAGCCGGTGCAACTTCGTGGTGCCGGGGATGGGGGCCATCCAGGGCTTCTGCGCTAGAATCCAGGCGAGCGCGATCTGCGCGGGCGTGGCCTTCTTTTGTTCTGCAACTTTGCCAATCAGGTCCACCACAGCCTGATTTGCTTTGCGGTTCTCAGCCGTGAAGCGCGGCACGATGTTGCGGAAATCCGTCTTATCGAACTTTGTCTCTTCAGTGATCTTGCCGGTAAGAAAGCCTTTTCCCAGTGGGCTGAATGGAACAAATCCGATTCCGAGTTCCTCGAGCGTAGGCAATATCTCCTGCTCCGGCTCTCTCCACCAGATTGAATATTCGCTCTGGAGCGCCGTAACCGGCTGCACTGCGTGTGCGCGACGGATCGTCTTTGCGCCGGCTTCAGAAAGGCCAAAGTGCTTGACCTTGCCTTGCTGAATTAACTCCTTCACCGCTCCTGCAACGTCTTCAATCGGCACGTTGGGATCAACCCGATGTTGATAGTAGAGATCGATCACGTCAGTCTTGAGCCGCTTGAGTGAGCCCTCAACCGCTTCCTTGATGTGCTCCGGTCGGCTATCCAGGGCAGTCCACTTACCGCCGTCCTGCGGATTCGGCGCCCAGCCAAACTTTGTTGCAATCACCACCCGATCGCGGAATGGAGCAAGCGCTTCGCCCACCAGCTCTTCATTAGTAAAAGGCCCGTACACTTCGGCGGTATCAAAGAATGTCACGCCTCGCTCCACTGCCGCTCGAATCAGCGCGATCCCTTCGTTCTTGTCCATGGCAGGGCCAAGGCCAAAACTCATGCCCATGCAGCCCAGCCCGATGGCTGAAACTTCCAGATTGCTTTTTCCAAGTTTCCGTTTCTGTATCGTATGTTGCGCTACGTTGGTAGCCATTTATTAAAACCTCCATCCATCATTCTGATTCCAACATTACACAAGAGGTTCTTCAGGCGGTATCCCAATCCTTCCTATTGATTGCCTAATCCTGCCGCAGCATAGCTTTTTGTGTACACGCACCCAGCTTTCAGCGGTACTCTAAATGCAGGGATTCTTGAAAGGAATGGTGGGATGGCCCAGAGCTTGAAACGTCAGGTTCCGGCGCAAAACAAAGCGGCTGGAGTAGATGAGTTACGGGAACAACTCGCGCGCAAGTTCTCTGAACACCTTCCCGTCGCGGGTGAGAAGAAGACGGCCATATCAGCGCTGTCTCTGCATCGGAGAACCGGGCCCATGGCGTGTATCCCGACGACCTATGAGCCGAGCCTCGCTATTTTTGTACAGGGACGAAAGCGTGTGAATATGGGTGGAGTAACTTACCACTGCGACGAAACAACGTTCCTCCTGACTTCAGTCGATGTGCCCGTGGTAAGCCAGATTGTTGCCAGCAAAGAAGAGCCCTATCTCGCAATTCGTCTTGGACTCGACATGCAGATGGTGCGAGAGATCATCAGCCGTGAAGACTTGCCTGAACCTGCGGCGGCGTCTCAGGCGCGTGGCATCGCCGTTGGCAAATTAACTCCAGAGCTGTTGAGCGCATGCTTGCGCCTGCTGGATCTTCTCCACACGCCGGAAGACATACCATTCCTTGGCAACACTATTCAGCGTGAAATCGTTTATCGCTTGCTTCGAGGCCCTCAGGGTGAGCGCTTGCGTGCGATTGCCACTTCAGGCGGTCAAAGCTACAGGACGGCGAAGGCAATTGCCTGGCTCCGGGCCAACTTTAACAAGCCATTGCGTGTGGAGGAGCTGGCAGAAATGGCTCGCATGGGAACATCAACGCTCCATCACCACTTCCGCGCCCTCACTGCCATGAGTCCGCTTCAGTATCAGAAACAGCTTCGCCTTCACGCCGCGCGTGATCGCATGCTCATCGACGGACTGGATGCCGCGAGTGCTGCCTTTGAAGTTGGATACGAAAGCGCCAGCCAGTTCAACCGCGAATACAAACGCTTTTTTGGGCAGCCGCCGATGCGGGATATCAAAGGTCGGCGTATTGCCGAGCCTGCGGCATGA
>JBAVUZ010000670.1:0-3489 GCA_049697035.1 Candidatus Angelobacter sp.
GCCTTCACCCACATCATCAGCCCCGACACAACGCGTGATTAAAAATGGAGTACCGGGCGGCTTGGCGGAGGCGAAGATTTTGGGTTTTCCTACCTCTCGCTAAGGCCGCCTGATCAGGTACCATTCGCGTTGTGGGTGAAGGTTTTGATTTTCAATTTTGACAATTACCCGATTTTGGCAATTTCGGCGATCTCCAGTGGCACCCCACCCCGTCATTTTCCAACTTTTATTGCAAACAAAGGCACTTACGCCAATCGACGCTTGGGCCTCCCTTGCGTGGCGCTTGGGCGACGCTTGGGTGGCCCTTGGGCCACCCAAGGGCCACCCAAACCCAATCCCAATCCCAGTCGGCAGAAGGTCGTAACCTGATTCCTGGGCGATGTAGCGCAGTGTCAGATATGTGCCCGGTCTGTTTTGTCAGGGATCTGCCCGGTCTGTACCCATTAGTCCCACCCCTCCCCCCTATACCCCAATGAGGATTCTAAAGGAGTTCCACGATTCAACCCCGGGGATATCCCCGCCGCATCAGTGTCATCCGTGTATCAGTGGTCAGACTTTGGGGTCTGCCAGCGGTTTGGCTAACTGCCAGTTGCCAATTGCTGAATGCTGATTTTCAAAGACCCACGCTTCAACCGCCTGGGCGGCATCGGACAGCAAAAACCTGTCTTGAACGGTCTTATTTTATCGTTTTTTATTCGCTTTTGTCAAGGAGAAACTTGCACTGATTCACCTAAACGGATATCCCGTATTCGTCGCCCGTTAGCGCGGCGAAATGGTAGAAGCCCCGGACTTTAGTCCGGGGAGAACCGGCAATCGAGAAGCGCGCTTTAGCGCTGATGATACCCTTGGGCAGCTAACGCCGGGGCTTCTTCCCTTTTTTGGCCAGCTCTTTTCTCCGCTCTTCAGCTTTTATAAATACGTCATCTGGATCGCTGAGTTCTTTTTCCCGCGCCTGCCGGATCTTGCCGTAGCGGTTCCAGTCGTCCAGCTCGGTGCCATGCAGGATTTCCAGGAACTCCTGGTTCATTTCCGCCTGCAACTCCTGCGTAAATCCCTGGAAGTTGCGCAGGGATTTGGCCGGAAAAAACCTGATTGCTTCCAGCGTTTGGCAATGCGCCACAATCGCGGCAAACGAGCGGTTCAGCCGGTAGAGGGTGTGATAAATCTCAAGTTTTTTGTTAACGTCGAATGTAGCCATGTTGCCTGACTCCTTTGGTGAAGGCGATTTGGTCAGGGCTGCGTTCGGTGTTTAGCGCACCGGCGCAGCCTGCTTTTAAGCTTATACGCGCAAATAATAGGCGAAAGCAATAGCAAAACAAGAAATATTTTCGATAACTCACTGGTATGTATCAGATTTAGCTTAATTTTTTAAAGTCATTTGCGGTGATTTCGCGAGTCGTGACCGATGGAAAATAAAGTGGAGGACTGCCAAAAAGATTCTAAGTTTCGTGTCTCGATGGGTCATCTAGTCGCCACAGTAAACCTCTCAACACCCTTTTCTGGCGAACTTCCAACCGCTTCGAAAATGCCCACCGCGGGCGATACCTTTTAACCCTGTCATCCTGACCGAGCACATCCGGTGCCGTGGCTTTTCTCCGCGCCTCCGCGCCTCCGCGGTGAAAGGGTTTTTTATAAGGATTGAGATGGAATAACTCCATCGCGAACTGCTGGCCATGGTGCAAGGACAATCGCCTTTAATCCGTGCTGATCCGTTCAATCAGTGGAATCAGCAGCAAGGTTTTCCCCTCTATGTGGTATGTTCATTCCTATCCACCATACTTTTGGAGCAGCCGTTGGCAACCACCCCGGAACACTTTGACGTCCTGATCGTCGGCGCGGGCCTTTCCGGCATTGACGCCGCGCATCACCTGCAGAAATTCTGCCCCCGGAAAAGCTACGTGATCCTGGAGCAGCGTGAGCGCATTGGCGGCACATGGGACCTGTTCCGCTATCCCGGCATCAGGTCGGACTCTGACATGCTGACCATGGGCTATTCTTTCCGGCCGTGGACGCACCCCAAAGCCATTTCCCCGGGCGAGGACATTCGCGAATACATCACAGCCACGGCCCACGATGAAGGCATTGACCGCAACATCCGTTTCCGTCACCAGATCAAGCGCGCGTCATGGTCATCGGAAGATGCAAAGTGGACAATAGAGGCCGTCAAGCAGTCATCGTCTTCAGGCGCAAGCAGCAATACGACAGGAGATATGACCTCTGGCGGGGTTGTCACAAAAGAAGAAGCTGTTATCCTGACCTGCAATTTCTTGTTCTGTTGCGCTGGCTACTATCGCTATTCCGCAGGATACCTGCCGGAGTTTCCCAACGCCAGCCGCTTCAAGGGACGCATGTTCCATCCGCAAGCCTGGCCTGAAAATCTTGATTACGCGGGAAAGCGCGTTGTCATCATCGGCAGCGGCGCAACGGCGGTTACGCTGGTTCCGGCCATGGCCAAAACTGCCGCGCATGTGACCA
Source organism: Candidatus Angelobacter sp. (assembly GCA_049697035.1). GTDB lineage: Bacteria > Acidobacteriota > Terriglobia > Terriglobales > Acidobacteriaceae > Angelobacter. The sequence goes on from JBAVUZ010000670.1 coordinate 2,476, forward strand.
TGCTGCAGCGCTCGCCCACCTATGTGATTTCCGCGCCAGAGAAAGACCGTATTGCGAACTTTCTGCGCCACATCATGCCGGCAATGTGGGCTTACCGGCTCAGCCGCTGGAAAAATGTCGGGTTCATGACGTACGTCTATCAGCTCTCGCAGCGCTTTCCCAACTTTGTGAAGCGCGGGCTAATCAAGAAGGCGAGCAAGCAACTGGGAACGGATTTTGACGTGGACACGCATTTCACTCCGCGCTACCGTCCCTGGGAGCAGCGGATGTGCCTGATTCCCGATGCGGACATGTTTGAGGCGATCAAGTCAGGCCGCGCCAGCGTGGTCACTGACCAGATTGAGACCTTCACGCAACGCGGCATCCTGCTCAAATCGGGCAAAGAGCTTGAGGCTGACATCATCGTTACCGCCACCGGCCTCGCCATGCAGGCCTTTGGCGGCATGGAACTCACTGTCGACAAACAGCGCGTTGACCCGGGCCAGGTGCTGGCCTACAAAGGCGTAATGATGTCCGGCGTGCCGAACTTTGCCTCTGTCTTTGGCTACATCAACGCCTCATGGACGCTTAAGGCCGACCTGATCTGCAACTATGTCTGCCGGCTCCTGAACTTCATGGACAGCAAAGGTTTGCGCCAAGTCACTCCCCGGCCCGTGGATGAAAGCGCTGCTGCGCCGTTTGTCGAAAATTTCACCTCCGGCTACATTCAGCGCGCGCTGGCCAGTTGGCCCAAACAGGGACACAAGAAACCATGGCGCGTCTATCAGAACTATTTCCGTGACACCATCAGCCTGAAATGGACGCGCGTTGACGATGAAGGTCTGGAGTTCTCCAATCCCGTCGCCCAGACGCCACCGCAGCCTCTCAAACTGGCGGAAGACAAGCAGATGGCGATTAGCAATTAGCAATTGGCAATTGGCAATTAGACGTTAGCCAAAATCCATACCTACAGCTGATCAAACAGTGATCGAAGGGAAATCCACCTAAAAACGCATTTGCCCGGAAGCGCCCTTC
>JBAVUZ010000671.1:0-4960 GCA_049697035.1 Candidatus Angelobacter sp.
AAGGTCATCCGCGCCTGGTACTGGCACATGCCTTCAAGCCCGACCATGGCGAGAGAGCAAACGTCGAGAATGGCGGTGAGTGAGGCGATCCATGACTGATTGTCATGCTGGGAGCGGAAGTACGCCAGCACCGGATAAGAAAGGTGGCTTTCCATCAGGTCGGCTGACCACATTTCCCAATCTTGCAGCAACTCTGTGAGCGCTTCCATGCCGTGGACGCCGCTTTGCCGGCGCAGCAGCTCATACGCCGTGGGCGGAGAGCCGGCCCGCGCATCGAGCAATGAGATGGTGACTTCACGCCGGGAAAACGCCTGATACAGCACCGGCAGATAGCCGATGACGAGAGCGAGGTAGCCAAAACCGATGCCGGCTTCAAGAACGGTAATAAAACGTCCTAAACCGGAAGCGGGCAGCACGTCTCCCAGGCCGAGCGTGAACAGCGTGGTGCCGCTCAGGTACATGGCATTGCCGAGATCGCTGGCAAAGAGCGCGCCAGAAAGCTTATCGTGAAGGCCATAATGGAACAGCCCGAATGCCACCACCAGCGTAAGCGCCCACAGCGCGAGCAGCAGCAGCAGGGAAAGCGGGCCATAATAGCTGAGCAGGGAATCGTGCTTCTTTTTGTTGCTGCGCAGGGCCGCAAGCCACGTCCATGGCCGCCACGTGCTGCGATAGAAAAATCGAGTCAGCCGGAACTGGCGCGTGACGCGGCGCGGGAGAACGATGGTCTCAAAGGTCTCCCACAGGACCATGAGGATGAGCACAAGACCGAGAATGATGGCAAAAATTTTCACAAACCGGAATCTCCGGAGGCATTAGAGTATCTAAAATGCGGAAAGAACTCAGCTTTTAGTAACCAAGGCAAACTCAAAGGACTCCATTCTAAGTGAAATCGTTCATGCAATTGGTGGTTGGTCATCCTTATCTTGTGCTGCTGGCGTCCGGACTGCTGGAGCGCGTGGGCGCACCGTTGCTGTTTTCTCCCGTGCTGGTGGCCGCTGGAGCGCTGGCTGCCGGCGGCCATCTGCGCTTTGATGTTGCTGTATGGATCGCGCTTGCCACCTGCGTGCTGGGAGATACGCTATGGTACGAGATTGGCCGCAAAAAAGGTGATCGCGTTTTGTCCATGCTTTGCCGCATATCTCTGGAGCCCGATAGTTGCGTCCGCCGCTCAAAAGTTTTCTTTGAAAAAGGCGCCAACCGGACGCTGATTTTCTCCAAGTGGCTGCCCGGTGTTTCCCACGTGGTGCCTGCGGTAGCCGGACTATCAGGAATCGAGCGCGAGCATTTCTTTGTGACCAATACAGCCGGTTCGGCCCTGTGGATTGTGGTGCTGATGCTCGCCGGATATCTTCCTGTCGAGCGCATGCACGTGGCTTCAGCAGTAGGGCCGATTCTGTTTGAAGCCAGCGTGGTGGTGCTGGCGTTGAACGTCGGCATTAAGTACATGCAGCGGCGGCAATTTTTGAAAGACCTATATAAATCGCGCATCACGCCGGAAGAAGTGCGCCAGATGCTGAACGCAGGTGAGAAATTCGTGATCCTTGATCTGCGCCATCCGCTTGATTCGCTGGCCGACCCGCGAACTCTGCCCGGTGCCATACGCGTGCTGCCGAATGAAGTCACGCTTCGCTCAGACACGCTACCGAAAAATGAGGAGATCATTCTATACTGTACTTGACCCAATGAAGCTACGAGTGCCCGTGTGGCACAGCAACTTCAGAAACTTGGCATTACGCGCGTGCGTCCTTTGCAGGCCGGCTTTGCCGGATGGAAGGATCTTGGCTATCCATTGGCCGAACCCACCGATGTTGCATGGGCAGCGACACTACGCTGAAAATCACCGGATGATATCTGCTTTCATGTCCTCCTCGGCTTGCTGGATATTTTCCGGCTTGCCCAGATCGCGCCAGTAGTATTCGTCGGCGCGGAAGGCTTGGATGTTTTCGTCCTGTGCTGCCAGCCGCAGATACGCCGGAATAATGGAGAAAATGCCTTCTTCCTTCAGCAGTGGAAAAATGCGCGGCGAGATCACGTGAATGCCTGCGAATGCCATTTCGGAAATGTTTTCTGACGGCCGAACGATCTCAGTCTTTTCTTCCTTTACTAATCGGCGGCCGCAAAGGTTAAGCTGATCGTTGAACAGCAGGTAGCGCGACGTTTTACGCTCCTGGACTGCCAGAGTCGCTAGCGCTGAGCTTTGCTTGTGAACTTCAACCATTCGTTGAAAGTCGATAGAGCTGATGACATCGACGTTGTGAAGAATGAATGGTTCGTCTTTAGTTGCGCGTGCGCCAGGGTTGCCGCTGCAATCGCCGGTTCCGCCCAGAAACCGTGCAGCTTTTTTCAACCCGCCCCCGGTATCCAGCAAAACATCTTCGCGGGAAAATTCAATGTGCATGCCGAAATTGCCAGCGGCTTTTACGCGGTCGATCACCATATCAGCATAGTGATGGACGTTGATGATTACGTCGCGAATGCCAAAGTCGCGCAGGCGCGTAAGCGTGATTTCCAGCAGCGTCCGGCCGCAGACTTCAACCAATGCTTTAGGGCGATCATTAGTCAGCGGACGCAGCCGCGTGCCCAGTCCGGCGGCCAGCACCATGGCTTTCATCGGCCCATTTTCTCCAACTCGATATGGCGCAGCACTACTTCCACGCCATCTTTGGCGCGCAGATGTTTGGCCAACTGCTCTGCCAGATACACGGAGCGATGCTGGCCGCCGGTGCAGCCGAAAGATGCCGTCAGACTCTTGAATCCGCGGCTCTGGTAATTGCTGATGCTCGAATCCACGAGTGCCTCGGCGTTCTTCAGGTATTCGTCCACGCTTTTATGCTGCTTCAAGTAGTCGATCACCGGGGCGTCTTTGCCGGTGAGCATCTTGAAGCGCTCTTCGCGACCGGGATTGGGCAGGCTGCGGGCATCAAAAACAAATCCTCCGCCGTGGCCGGTTTCGTCTTTTGGCGGGCCGCCGCGATGGAAAGAGAAACTAAAAATCCTTGCCACAAGTTTGTCTGTCGCGGGAGCAGGTTGCGGCGGCTTATCAGCAACAGGCCGGCCGCGACGATCACCTTCCGCCACCTGCGCCAGTAATTTCTGTGAAGCCACAATCCCCTGGAACGCGCTGGTCAACGCGGGCAAAGGAATTGGCAGCGTCGCATTCTCCAGCAGCCAGCGCAGGTTCTTGATCGCATAGGGCACGCTTTGCAGGAAGTGCGGCTTGCGTTCATAGAATCCGCGGAAGCCATATGCGCCCAGCGCCTGCATGATTCGCGCGTAAACAAACGCATAGTAATGATGCATGAAAGCGTCGCGCTCAATGCCGATCATGCCGCGCAGCGCGTCAGTGTAATGATCCAGCAGCTTCTGCCGCAACGCCGGAGGCAGGTCCGCCTTGGCGTCATACAGCAGTGAAGCAATGTCATAGTGCAAAGCGCCTTTGCGTCCGCCCTGATAGTCCAGGAAAAATGGCTCGCCATTGAGCAGCATTACGTTGCGTGACTGGTAGTCGCGATAGAGAAAATAATCGCGCGGCGCCGTGAGCAGAAACCTGGTCAACCGACTGAAGTCATTTTCCAGCGCCTGCTCATTGAACGCGATCCCGGCCAGCCGCAGAAAGTAATACTTAAAATAATTCAGGTCCCAGGCAATTGACTGGCGATCAAAGCTCCCGCGCGGGTAGCAGACTTTGTAATTCAGGTCCCGACCGGCTTCCACCTGGAAGCGGGGCAGCGTCTGCACCACCTTTATATAAGCGTCCACCACGGCAGGGGCAATGTTTTCTCCCGCGCGATTCGCCACCAGAAATTCAAACAGCGTGGTATCGCCCAGGTCCTGCTCCAGGTAAGCGCCGTGGCGCAGATCTTCAGCGTAAATCTCCGGGACAGGCAGGCCATGCCGGCGGAAGTGGCGAGAGAACTCAATAAACGCGACATTCTCTTCCCGCACGTCATACAAAATGCCGATCGCACTTTGGCTGCCCGCGGAAAGCCGGATGATCACGCGCCCTGATCCTCCAAGCTGGCCCTGCAACGGCTGCACGCGCTCCGGCGGCGCGTGGAAATGCTGCTCAAAGAGGCCTTTAAGAATGTCAATCGACATGGGTGAAGCGGGTTCCCCGGGGCGAATTTGGTGCAGCGTTAAAGATAACATCGCGGATGGATATTTTTTATGTCGCTCCGCTCCTCTGCGCCACGGCCTCCGCTCCAGCATGTTCGAACTGAGCCTGCTTGGGCCCACGTCCTTCGGCGTAAGGACGTTTACCGCACCGTGAGCACCGGGCACTGCGCTCCGGCAATGATGCGATACGCGGTCCGTTCCCGCAGGATTCCCGGCCTAAACGCATTGCGGATTCCCATGGCAATCAGGCCGGCTTTCTTTTCGCGGGCCACGCGCAGCACGGTTTCAGCCGTATCGCCCAAGGCCACAACAAATTCCGGGTTCAGGTCGGCCAGCGCGGAAAATTTTCTGGCCATACTTTTACGAACCGATTCAGTAAGCGCGTTTTCATCGGACGTGGTCGCCTCATCCGCCGGGAGCACGTGCAGCACCGTAATGGACGCGGCAAACTGCTGAGCCAGCATGGCAATGTAAGGCACCGCTTTCAGGCTGAGCTCGGAGAGATTGGTAGGGAACAGGATCGGCTGAAACGGCGCGTCTGTGGTAGCCGCCGCTTCCGGGCCCACCGTCAGAATCGGGCACATCACCCCGCGGCAAATCTCTTCCGTCACGGATCCCAGCAGCATCTTGCGTAATCCGGTGCGTCCGCGTGTGCCTGCCACAACCAGATCAATGTCTGCTGTGCTCACCACCTTCAGCAGCTCGATCTTGAAGTCGCCTTCCGCCAGCACCAGCGCTGGTTGCAGCCCTTTAAGTTCAGGCAAATCACGGAGGGCGGCCAGACGCTGGACAGCGTCCTTACCCGCAGCTTCATAAAGGTGCAAGTCGGCCAGCCCTGTGG